>JACPCS010000124.1 GCA_016184455.1 Acidobacteriota bacterium | reverse complement strand
CTTCCTGGTCGTCATTGTGTTGGAGATCGCGCTGGGCATCCTCGGGTCGCTGGTCACGGCGTGGTTCTCGCGCCAGCGCGAGTTCCGGGCCGATCGCGGGGGCGCGCTCCTGGCCGGACGCGACCGGATGCTCGCCGCGCTGCGCCGACTGGCAGCCAACCGCGAGCTCGTCGACACGCAGCACCAGGCGCTCGCGACGCTGAAGATCAACGGCGCACGCGGGTGGATGGTCTTCTTCTCGACGCACCCGCCGCTCGAGGCGCGCATCGCGGCGCTGGAGCGTTTCCAGGGCTAACCACGAAGGCCACGAAGATCACGAATTCCGTTTTCTCGATTTCGTGTTCTTCGTGAGCGTCGTGGTTATCGTCGTGCCACGACGAAGTTCCGGCCGGCGTCGAGGTCGCCCGGATCGACCTCGGTCGGGTCGGGCGTGACGGCCAGCGTCTCCCCCGGCCGCGTCTCCACCTCCAGCCGGTACGTCCCCGGCGGCACCCGCATCGTGTACCCGCCCGTCGCGGTCGACGAAGCCTCCACGCGCGCGCCGGTCGCCGTGTTCACGGCCACCACTTTGCGCGCGCCGAGCGGGCTGCCGTCGCTCGCGCTCACGATGCCCGAGATGCTGCCGCCGACGTCTGGCCGCGGTCCCGGATCGACCACAGGCCGGCTGGGATGACAGGCGAGGCTCAACAGCACCGCAATCGCCGTACAGCTCGTCCGCAGGTTCACGGTCAGCTCCTCAGGCGTTACGGTGCAACATATATGCTGATGTTCACGACGCTCGTCTCCACCGATACGCTTGCCACACACCTCGACGGCTCCTGGGTCATCGTCGACTGCCGCTACGGCCTCACGGATCACGCGTGGGGTCGCGCGCAGTACCTCGCCGGCCACATTCCAGGCGCCGTCTACGCGAGCCTCTCGGACGATCTCTCGGCGCCCCCGACCGGCACCAACGGCCGGCATCCGCTGCCGTGTGTGGAAGACATGGAGGCGACCTTCGGGCGGCTCGGCATCGCGTCGGGCACGCAGGTCGCCATCTACGACCAGGACGCCGGCAGCTACGCGAGCCGCCTGTGGTGGATGCTTCGGTACCTCGGGCACGACGCCGCAGCCGTGGTCGACGGCGGCTGGGCAAAGTGGATGCGCGAAGGACGTCCGACGCGCGCAGGCGAGGAAACGCGCCCGCCTGCGACGTTCCGCGGCCGTCGGCGCAAGGAGCTGCGCGCGCTCGTCGACGAGGTGGAGCGGATGGTCGGCAGCCGCGATGTGCTGGTGGTCGACGCGCGGGCACCCGAGCGCTTCGAGGGCACGAGCGAACCGCTCGACCCGAAGGCCGGCCACATCCCGGGCGCCGTGAATCACTTCTACCGGCGCAACGTCACCAGCGAGGGTGTCATGCTGCCGCCCGACGTGCTGCGCCGGCAGTTTGCCGAGACGCTGGGCGATCGTCCCCCCGAGCAGGTGGTGATGTACTGCGGCTCGGGCGTCACGGCGTGCCACAACCTGCTGGCCCTGGAGCACGCGGGCCTGCACGGCACGAAGCTGTACGCGGGGTCGTGGTCCGAGTGGTCGAGCGATCCGGACCGGCCGGTCGAAACAGGCCCGGCGCGCGCTACCCGGTCCGACTGAGCTCGTCGGCCGCGGGCGCCAGCGTGACAGTGAAGCCGTCCTGGTTGGGCGCCGCGTACTGCCGATGACGACGGATGCGTGAGTACGGCACCTGGACGAGGACCGTCGCCGCAGGCGTGGCCTCCGGCTGCACGCGGATCGTCACGTCACCTAGGCACGAAGGCCCACCGGACAGGTCACGCCCGTACCTCCGTGGCCGCAGTAGCCGTCGGGGTTCTTCGCCAGATACTGCTGGTGGTACTCCTCGGCGTAGTAGAACGCGGGCGCATCGACGACCTCGGTCGTGATGCGGCCGTAGCCCGCCGCCGTCAGCCGATCCTGGTACGCCGCGCGCGAGGCCTCGGCCGCGCGCGTCTGCTCCGGCGAACACGTGTAGATCGCCGATCGATACTGCGTGCCGACGTCGTTGCCCTGCCGCATGCCCTGCGTCGGATCGTGCCCCTCCCAGAAGATCTTCAGGAGCCCCTCGTACGTCGTCTGCTTCGGGTCGAAGACCACGAGCACGACCTCCGTGTGACCCGTCATGCCGCTGCACACCTCGCGGTAGGTGGGGTTCGGCGTGTAGCCGCCGGCGTAGCCGACCGCGGTCGTGTAGACACCCGGCGCCTGCCAGAACATCCGCTCGGCGCCCCAGAAGCAGCCCATGCCGAACATCGCCTGCTCGAGCCCCGCGGGGAAGGGCGGCGTCAGGACGTGGCCGTTGACGAAGTGCGTGTCGGGCACCGGCATCGGCGGCGTGCGGCCGGGGAGCGCATCCTCGGGCCGCGGAAGGCGCAGCTTCATTGGAGACGCGAAAGAAGTCATAGTGAAACGATGCCCGAAAACGGCTGCATAGTTCAACCACGCCCGCGTCGCCCGCCGCCGGCGCCGGAACCAATCCCACTGGACGTGCTGTACGCGGACGAGTGCCTGATGGCCGTGAACAAGCCGGCCGGAATGGTCGTGCACCCGACGTATCGGAACTGGTCGGGCACGCTGCTGAACGGCCTGCTCTGGCGCGTCGGCGGCGAACCGCGAATCGTGACGCGCCTCGACAAGGACACCTCGGGCGTGGTGCTGGTCGCGCTCACCGCCGACATCCACAAGCGCATGCAGCGCGACGGCGCCGCCGGCCGTGTGAAGAAGGAGTATCTGGCGATCGTCGGCGGCACGCCCGAGCCGCCGCGCGGAGTCATCGAAGCCCCGCTGGCACGCAGCCGCGCCGACCGGCGCCGCGTCGTCGTCGACGCGGCGGGCCGGCCGAGCCGCACGCAGTACGAGGTCATCTCCACGACCGACGGCCTGTCACTCGTCCGCTGCGAGCTGCTGACAGGGCGGACGCATCAGATCCGCGTCCACCTCGCCTCGCGCGGATGGCCGATCGCGGGCGACGCGGTGTACGGCGTGCCGCACCCCGGTCTGTCGCGCCACGCGCTGCACGCGTGGCGTGTCACGCTCCCGCACCCGATCACGCGCGAGATGCTGACGATTGAGGCGCCGTTACCTGCCGACCTGCAGGCGACGCGGCACTGACCGATCGGCGGAAGAGCGGCCGGGCCGCGGCCATCGCAATCAGCACCAGCCCGAACGTGCACACAATCGTGGCGCCGGTCGGCAAGTCGAACTGCACCGAGAAGTACATCCCCAGCATCGAGACGACCGTCCCCATCACCCAGCCAATGGCGAGCCTGGCTCCGATGCGCTCGGAGAACAGCATGCCGGCGACCGACGGCACGATGAGATAGCAGAACACGAGCAGCACGCCCGCGATCGCGACCGAGCGAGTGACGACGAAGCCGAACGAGGCGTAGAAGAAGAAGTCCCAGAGTCTCACTGGAACGCCCCTGGCCGCCGCGGCCTGCGCGTCGATGGAGATTTCGAGGAACCGCTTCCTGCACACGTAGTGGCACACTCCAATGAACAGGTAGATGGCACCGGTCAGCCACACTTCGGGCCACTGCACCGCGAGAATGTTGCCGACGAGCATGTCGCGCAGGTGCTCCGCCTCGCCGGTCGCCTTGCTCAGCGCGAGGATCACCGCCGCGGAGGCGACCGCGTACGAGATCCCGATGATCGCCTCCTGCGGAATGCGCGCGCGCTGGCCCTTGACCACGGCGAAGATGACCGCTCCGATCAGCGTGAAGATCAGGCTCATCCAGTAGATGGCGGAGCTGTGCGGGTCGTATCCCTGCCACACGGCGATTGCGGCACCGAGCGACGCAATCTGCGCGAGCGAGAGGTCGACGAAGATGACCCCGCGCTCCACCACGTGCAGCCCGAGATACGCGTGGATGCCCGCGATGATCAGGCTCGCGACGATCGCGGGCGCCAGAAACTGAAAGATCGTCCAGTCCACGTCGCCCTACTTTCCCGTTACCTGTTTCAGCGCTGCCGCCAGCAGGTTCACGTTGTAGTCGAACAGCTGAAGGTAGTCCCCGACGTCCTTGACGCCGCCGACCGACGGCGCGAGGACGAGGACGCGGCCTCCCGGAATCTGGTTCGCAATCGCCTGCGGCGTTCTCAGGCTGAAGTAGGGCTCCACGACGATCAGCTTGACGCCCTGCCGCTTCATCTCGTCGATCAGCTCGAGCGTGTGGGACGGCGACGGCGGGATGCCCGGCTTGGGCTCGACGTACCCCATGACCTCGAGGCCGAACCGCTCCATGAAATTCGGCCACGAGCGGTGGTAGGTGACGACCTTGGTGCCCTTGTAGGGAGCCATGGTGGCGTCCCAACGTTTCTCGGCCGCGGCGAGCCGCCCGTCGAAGTCGTCGTAGCGCTGGCCGAAGTACGACCGGTCGGCCGGCGACAGCTCGCCCAGCTTGTTGCGAATCGCCTGGGCGATGAGCCGCCCGTTGCCGGGCTCCAGCCAGTAGTGGGGGTTGCCGAGCGGATGCACGTCGCCCATGGCGCGCGTGATCTGCCCGGTCGGAATCTCGAGGATCCGGACGTTGAGCGACGCATCCAGGTACCCGGCCGCGCCCGGCTGGATCTTCGCGTTGCGGCTGCTGGTCAGCAGCGGCGGCAGCCAGCCGATTTCGAGCTCGCGGCCGACCGCGATGTACAGGTCCGCGCGGTTGACCGTGAGGATGAAGCTCGGCTTCGACTCGACGAAGTGCGGGTCCTGATAGCCGCGCGCGAGGGCGGTGACGTTCACACGATCGCCGCCGACTTCGCGTGCGATCGAGGCCAGGTCCTCCGTGGACGTGACGACGTTCAGTTTCTTCTGCGCCAGTGCCTCCGAGGCGCCCAGGAGCGCGATGGCGGCTGCCGCGATGATCGATCTGGTGATACGCATGATGAATCCCTCCGCCGCCTAGAACGGGTGCGCCCCGTGGGCGCCGATGGTGAACAGCAGCTGAAACATCAGCTCGTTGGCCACCCGGCCGTCATCGCCGTAGCGCGTCCGCCGGTACTGCCCCCTCACCTGGCTGAATTCGCTGGGCCAATAGGTGAGCACACCCGAGAAGCCACGATCGCGGATGGCGGCGTTCATGCCGCGCTCCGCCTGGTCGTACCGCCCGCCGGCGAACCACCGGCGCGCGAACTGATAGTCGAGCGAACCATAGAACCCGAATGCGCGCTGCACGGTGAACAGGTCCTCGCGGCGGCTCCAGATGAGCTCCGTCCGGGCGGCCAATGAACGGTAGATGGCGCGGCTCAGCGGCCTCCACCTGAGCGTGACGTCGGCGCCGTACAACTGGGTGAGGAAGTCGCTCCCCATGTCGTTGTGCCCGCGCGTGTACGAGACGCCCGCCTCGAAATTCGTCTGGTCCGTCAGATCGAGGTAGCTGCGCAGGCGGCCGAGCGCCGCGACATCCTGCCGGCGGCTCGATGTGAAGAGCGTGCCGGAGTCGCCGCGGTAGAGCTCGCCCGTGGCCTCCAGAAAGACGTTGCCCGCCGGAATGAGGCGGCTGACCGAGACGCCCGCATCCTTGATGCCGGTGTCCGGATCGTCCGAACTGCCGCCGAGCAGGTTGTACATGACGAGCGGACGGTCGATCCACGGCAGCGTGTGGTTGTGAAACGCGTTCAGCCGCCCGAAGTTCGCCCGCATCTTCCCCGCCTTGACCAGCAGCCCCCCGGGAAGCGTGGGAAACGTCGCATAGCCTTCCTCGACCTCGATGCCTTCTTCGCCAATCGCGAGGAAGAAGTCGGCCCGCGCGTACGGATCGACAATCGCCTGAAAGCTGGCTTCACTCTCCTGCAGCGTCATGAACGGCGTGGGCGCCAGCGTTTCGCTGCCGCCCCGGTTCGGCCCGACCGCGCCCAGGAAATTGCCGATCATGCCGATGTCGGGATTGAAGATCTTCGATCCCGCCGTGAGGGCGCCGTAGACCGGCAGCTGGCCGGCGGGCGCGCCAGGGGCGGCCGCGCCGGGCGGTACCTCCGCCGTCTGCGGAGGCGGCGCCGCCGGGGGCGACGCCGGCGCAGGTGTCCCCTGCGCGGCGCCCAGTTTCGCCTCGAGCGCGGCGAGGCGCTCGCCGTATTGCTGCTGAACGGCCGCCAGCTCGTTGCGAAGCTGCTCGATCTCGCGCCTCAGCGCCTCGACATCGGCCGTCTGCGCCAAGACGGGTCCAGGGGATCCCAGCAGCAGGCCGGCGGCCAGTACCGGCCACAGTCTGTAAACACGTCGCATATGTCCTCCACACGAGAGGCGCGGTCCGTCACGGTGACACCGGTCACGACACGGCTCGCGCGCGTGATGAATCGACGGACGGACTTATGCGGGCGGTGAGCGGAGCGGCGGCTGGGATGCCGGGGCACCCGACGAGGTGACGAACAGGCGGGCTGCAAGCGCGAACCGCGCCCCGGCGTTCAGCGTCGTGGCGACGCGGGCCTCGGTGCGCGGGCGGAACGCCCGCACCCAGTGGCAGACGAGGCAGTGCAGCGGATGGTCGCTGTCGGCCGAGGTGGCTGCGCCGACCCGGTGCGCGGCGGCGTCGTGCACGACCGCCACTGAGCGGCAGGCGGCATCGTGGCAGTCGTCCTCGTGCGGCACGACCGCGGCCCCGCCGACGGTCGCCATCGCGAGCATGGCGCACACCGCGATGGACGAGGCACGGCTCCGAAACCAGCGCAGCATCGGTCAGTACAGCCTAGTAACCCCTCCAGAGGGTGTCAAGCCGGTGTACGATTCTGCCGCGTGTCTCTGACCCGGCGACAGTTCATTTGGACTACCGCAGCGTCCGCCGTCAGCCTGGCGTGGCGCGACCGAGGTGCGTGGGCGCAGACGGCGGGCACGGGCGCCGGGCTGTTTCGTCACGGCGTCGCGAGCGGCGATCCGCTGACCGATCGCGTCATCCTCTGGACGCGCGTCACGCCCCTCGACACGCGCGCGGCGGTCGACGTCGAGTGGCGGATCGCGACGGATCCCGTCTTGACGCAGGTGATTGCGCGCGGCACCGCGCGCACCACCGCGGACCGTGACTTCACCGTAAAGGTCGACGCCGGAGGGCTGCGGCCCGGCCGGCCGTACTACTACGCGTTCGACGCCGACGGCGAGCGGTCACCGATTGGACGGACAAAGACGCTGCCGGCTTCCGCGGATCGCGTGCGGCTCGCCTCGGTCTGCTGCTCGAACTATCCGGCCGGCTACTTCAACGTCTATCGCGCGGTGGCCAACCGCGACGACCTCGATGCGGTCGTCCACGTCGGCGACTACATCTACGAGTTTCAGAACGGCGTGTACGGCGACGGCACCGACCTGCTGCGCATTCCGGAGCCGCGGAAGGAGGCGGTGACGCTCAGCGACTACCGCATCCGCTACGCGACGTATCGATCCGATCCCGACCTGCAGGAGGCGCACCGGCTGCACCCGTTCATCGCGGTCTGGGACGATCATGAGGTGACCAACGACGGCTGGGCCGGCGGCGCCGCCAACCACAATCCGGATCGCGGCGAGGGCGAGTGGACGGTGCGTCAGGCCGCCGGGTACCGCGCGTACCTCGAATGGATGCCGATTCGCGAATCGACAGCGCCCGGCATCCACCTCTATCGCGCGTTCCGATTCGGCGGCCTCATCGACCTCCTCATGCTCGACACCCGCGGGCTGCGCGATCGGCAGCCGCCGGGCATGGACGTCGCGGCAATCACCGACCCGAACCGGACGATGCTCGGCGCTGCGCAGGAGGCATGGCTCTTCGATGCGCTGCGCGCCTCGCAGCAGGCCGGCACGGCGTGGCGCATGCTCGGGCAGCAGGTGATGTTCTCGCGCGTGACCCCGCCGAAGTGGCCGGTGCCGTATCCAGATACCTGGGACGGCTACCAGGGCGCCCGCGACCGCATTTTCGATTTCGTCGCCGCGGAGCGCGTCCGCGACCTCGCGATTCTGAGCGGGGATCTGCACAGCTCATGGGCCTTCGATGTGGTGCGGAATCCCTGGGAGCGCTATCAGCCGTCAACCGGCAGTGGGTCGCTCGCGGTAGAGATTCTCACGCCCGCGATCAGCTCGCCCCCGCTGTTCACCAGCCCTGCCGCGCGCGAGCACGCGCCGCTCTTCCGCTCGGCACTGCCACACCTGAAGTTCCTCGATGGCGACAGCCGCGGCTACGTCGTCCTCGACATCACACCCGCACGGCTCCTGGCGGAGTGGTACTTCGTGCCGACGGTGCTGGAGCACACGGCCGCCGAGGCGCGCGCCGCGGCGTTCGTCTGCGAGCGCGGCTCGTCACATCTGGCGCCCGCATAGGCCGGGTCTTTTTTGCGCCCGGCGCTTACCACCCGCTCTGCGGCAGCCCCGGCGCCACCTTCAGCGCGTTCTGGTGGTAGACCTTCCGCAGCACCGCGTCCGGCAGCCCCATGCCATAGAGATTCCAGAACGCGTGGTAGTCGCGGTAGTAGTCGAAGTACTCGTCCGTGGTCTCGAGCACGCGCCAGTAGTACGGGAACTCGGACGGCGCGTACGTGTCCTTGCCGAACAAGATCCGATCCTGGTACTTAACGAAGAAGGTGTGCGCGCTGCGCGGCTGGCGTCCCAGGTCGTAGAGGATCGCCGCCAGCTCGAGAACGACGTTCGGGAACTCGTCGAGGAGCTTCCCCGCCTGGGCAAGATTGTTCGCCTGCCAGCCGAAGTGCGCCACGACGAAGCGCGTCTTCGGATGGCGCCGGAACATCCCGTTCCGTTCGGCGAGCAACTGCTCGAAGGTGACCTTGTTCGGGTTCAGGTACTGCCGCCGGTCGGGGAAGAGCGCCAGCTCGAGCCACCGCTCGTTGTGCATGTCGGGCTGCTTGAAGAACTCCGACGGCTCGCCTGTGTGGATAATGACCGGAATGTTCAGCCGCCCGGCGGTCTCCCAGATCGGCGCGAGCTCGGGATCGTTGATCTTCAGACGCGTGCCGTCCTTCTTGAGCGTGTCCATGCCCGTCGGCTTGAAGATCTTGAAGCCGATGGCGCCGTTCCTCACGTCCTGCTCGAGCTGTGCGGCAGCCTTCTTGCCGAAGCCCGGCTCGACGTCACGGAACCCGTTGAGCCCGTTTGCAAACAGGGTGAAGCGGTTCGCGTGCTTCGTGCTGCGAATGAAATCGACCCGCTGCTTCAGCTCCGCCCCGTAGCCGCCGCTCAGGTTGTTGAGGACGCGGATGTTCAGCGCGTCCATCTCCTGAATCAGCCGCTCGATCGACTCCGGCGTGGGGCCGGTGTGGCTGTGGATATCGATGACGGGGAACTTCGCGCGCGGGACCGGATGTTCGTCGACGACGAGCGTCGACGTCGGCCGGTAGTCGACGATGCTCGGCGCCGGCCATTCCGGGGCCTGACACTGCCCCACACGGACGAGCGTCGTCCCCGGCGGGCATTCCTCGCCGGGCTTGATCGGCACGGTCCGGCCGCGGCCGCCTTGTCCCTGCGCCGCCGCAGCCGACATTGCCAGCGCCGCGGCCATCCACATCACAGCAGCACGTGACATGCGCTGATCATACAATCGGGCCGGCTCAAACCGAGGAGGCAGGCCATGAAGCGACTGTCAGCGGTCTACGCATGAGCGGAAACGGCTTCAGCCCCCTATGGCTTGGTCCGAAGTACCCGCTTCCCTTCTGTGGCGGCGATCCGTATCTCGAGAGTGGGGACGCGCCGCTCGCACGGTGGGCAGGCTTGCGGACCGATGGGCAGCTCCATTTTGCCGGCGACCCGATTGAGTTCCAGACAATGCAGTCATTCAAGTGGGTGACCGCCGATGGCTCGCTTGGAACTTGCGAGAACTTCGGCGCGGGCTGCCAAACCTTCTTCGGGCCTGAGACGTCCGTGCCGGTGCCCGACGGCCTGACAAAGCCGTTCAGTATCGTCGACCCGTAGCCGGAATGTCAGGAATGCGCCGCCTCGCGGTTTTGCTGCTCGTCCCGCTCGCGGCCGGAGTGGACGCGCAGCAGGCCGCCGACCCACTCGCCCGCGCGCGGGCGCTCCAGCGCGAGGTGCCGCTCATCGACGGACACAACGACTATCCGTGGGCGCTCCGCGAGCACAACGCGGAGCGCGACCTGAATCGGCTCGATATCCGCGTCGGGCAGCCGAAGCTGCAGACGGACATTCCACGGCTGCGGCAGGGGGGCGTCGGCGGCCAGTTCTGGTCGGTCTACGTCCCGGCGACGATGCAAGGTGCCGCAGCGGTGCGCGCCACCCTCGAACAGATCGACATCGTCCACCGGATGGTGCGGAAGTATCCGGATACGTTCGAGCTCGCGTTGACCGCGGCAGACGTCGAGCGGATCTTCAAGGCCGGCCGGATCGCGTCGCTCATCGGCATGGAGGGCGGGCACGCGATCGACAACTCGCTCGCCACGCTGCGGATGCTGTACGCCGCCGGCGCGCGGTACATGACGCTCACGCACAGCGCGAACGTGCGCTGGGCGGACTCGGGGACCGACAAGCCGCGGCTGGGCGGGCTGTCGCGCTTCGGCGAGGAGGTCGTGCGCGAGATGAACCGGCTCGGCATGCTCGTCGATCTGAGCCACACCTCGGCGGACACCATGCGCGATGCGCTCGCCGTCTCGGAGGCGCCGGTGATCTTCTCGCACTCGGACGCGCGCGCGCTCAACGATCACGGGCGCAACGTGCCGGACGACGTGCTGCGGCTGCTGCCGAAGAACGGGGGCATCGTCATGGTGACGTTCGTGCCGGGCTTCCTCGTGCGCGGCGGCCAGGCGACGCTCGCCGACGTGGCCAGTCACATGGATCACGTGCGCACGGTGGCCGGCCCCGATCACGTCGGGATCGGCAGCGACTTCGACGGGATTCAGACGGTGCCCGCCGGGCTGGAAGACGTCTCGAAGTTCCCGGCGCTGACCGCGGAGCTGCTGCGCCGCGGCTGGCCGGAGCTGGACGTGCGGAAGGCGCTCGGCCTCAACATCCTGCGCGTGATGCGGCGGGCGGAAGAGGTCGCCACACGGCTGCAGCGCGAGCGCGAACCGTCGGTCGCCACGATCGAGGCGGTCGATAAGTAGGTCCGTGGTGGGTGGTTGGTGGTTACTTACGGCTGTCTGACCCGCGGGTTCGTCAGGTCCGGGTAGCGCGTGGCGAACTCGCGCAGGGGCGGCTCGGGTACGCGTCCGTGCGCGTCCGCGCCGCTGAAGCTCCACGGCCAGGCGCCGGCGTAGCCCGCCCCGACCGCGAACTCCAGATACTGACCCGTTCGCACCGCCGGGCACTCGCCGATCACCACCTGGCGCCGGACGCCGAGCGCCGCCGCCGGCGTGCCCAGCACGTTGCCGCCGATTTCACGGCCGTCTGCGTCCGGGTAGGAGTGCACCTGTAACAGATCGAGGCCGAGCGCGTCATCATCCCACGCCCACAGGTTGTGCACGCGCGCGCAGCCGATCGTCGTCAGCACGCCCGGGTGCCCGGCATGGACGATGTCGCTCACCTGCGCGACGAGGCCCGCGAGCAGATCGAACCGCAGCGGACGCCGCACGTGCGGGCTCAGGTCCCCCTCCCATTCCTCGACCACGAAGTCGGGCTCGTTCATGAACTCGTAGGCGAGCACGGCGGATCCGAGATCGGCACGGGCGCCGGCCGGCCCGTAGCGCTGCACCATCGGCCGAATCACGCCCTCGACGAGGCCGTCGCGCCCGGCGGCGGAGAGCAGCACCTCGGCGCGCCCCTCCGGGAGCTCTGCTTCGTAGATCAGGCCGGTAATTGGATCCGCAAGGGCGTGGGTCACACCCGCGAACAGCCAGCGATGGTCGAGCAGAACGAAATCGATCCGGAGACCGACCGCATGCGCGCTCTCGAGGGCGGCATCGAGGTCGGCGAAGAGGTGCCCGTCGGTGCCGATGGGCAGACCGCGATCGTCGTACACGATCCCCGCCCGTCCATCGGTGAAGACGAACCAGCGCACCACCGTGAATCCGAGCGCCGCGATGTCGGCGAGGTCGCGCGCGACCGCATCGCGCCGCGTCGACACGCCGAGAGGCGACCCCCAGACGTTCGCGCCGAAGTCGAGGCCGTAGAAGATGGTGGTGCCGTCGGACGACCACGGATAATTGCAGCCGTGCAGGTACGTCAGGGGTCGCCCGTCAGATGTACCCACGTTCGAGCGCCTTGAGCACCGCCCGCGTACGGTCGCGAACGCCCAGCTTCGACAAGATGCTCGAGGTATGGTTCTTGACCGTGCCCTCGGCGGTCCCGAGCGCGTCCGCAATCTCGCGGTTGCTGTAGCCGCCCGCCATCAGGCGCAGGATCTCGACTTCGCGCCGCGTGAGCGGGTCGGGCCGCTCGAGCGCGTCGAAATCGCGCCGAACGTGCTCGAGGCCGCGCATCACGCGCTCGGTCACCGCCGGCCTGATCATCGTGCCCCCCTGGGCGACGGTTCGAATGGCGTCGGTGAGCTGTTCGAGCGACACGTCTTTGAGCAGGTACCCGCGGGCGCCCGCTCTCACCCCCTCCAGCAGCGTCTCGTCGTCATCGAAGGTGGTGAGGAGAATCGACGGTGGCAGCGCGCCTGCGGCCTGAAGCTCGCGCAGCACGCCGACGCCGTCCTTCTTCGGCATTCGCACGTCGAGCAGCACCACGTCGGGCTTCTCGCGCTGGATGACCGCAACGGCCTCGTCGCCGTCGGCCGCCTCGGCGACGATCGCGATATCGGCAGTCAGCTCCAGCAGCGAGCGGATGCCGCGCCGCACGAGCGTCTGGTCGTCCACGAGCACGACACGGATCACGACGTCGCCGCCTCCGGCCTCGGAATGAAGCCGTGTACTTCAAAGCCCCGGCCGGGACCGGGTGTCACGTCAATGCGGCCAGACAGCTCCGTGAAGCGCTCGCGCATGCCGGTCAATCCGTGGCCCCATCTCACCTCCGTGGCGCCCCGCCCGTCGTCTCGCGCGTGGAGATCGATTCCGTCCGGTCGCGCCTCGATGCGGATCCAGAGATTGCGCGCGCCGCCATGCCGTGCGGCGTTGGTGATGATCTCCTGCACGCACTGCAGCAGCGCACGCGCCTGCGCCGTCTCCTCGATCGGGAGCACGTCGGGCACATCGAGGTGCACCTGCAGGGCGCGGGTGCCGGCGGCCAGCGTGCGCATCATCTGGACGAGATCGATGCGGCTCGTCTCGCGCATCCGGCTGACGACGTCGCGGACGTCGCTCAGCAGCAGCTTGGTGATCGCGTGCGCTTCGTGCACGTGTTCGGCCGCCGGATCCGGGGTCAGACGCGAGGCGACGTCGAGCTGGAGGCTGAGGGCCGTCAGATGATGACCGAGTGTGTCGTGCAGGTCGCGCGCGATGCGCAGGCGTTCGGCCGTGCGGCTGTTCTCCGCGAGCAGCGCCTGCGTGGCCGCGAGCTCCGCAACGGCGCGCGCCAGCTCCTCCCGCGCCGCGCGCTCGCTGCGGGCGAGGGACATGGCGGCGATGGCGAAGGCCTGAAATCCCGCGAAGGAGCCGGCGAGGGCGAGCGCGCCAATCCCGGTGTCGAACTGCGCGACCCACAGCACCGCCAGCACGCCGCTCTGAACCGCCACCCACGCCCACGTGACGGCCGGTGAAAACGCCGCGGCCGCTTCGGCCGCGACGATCACCAGCGTGGCGGCCATGGTCGGATCGCGGCTCAGGGCGATCATCATGACGCCCGCGACCGCCTGCGACGCCAGCGCGCCGACGACGAATCTGCGGGAGCAATCCCGCAGCGCAGACTCCCGCCCCAGGCTGACCCGGAGCGCGACACCGAATCCGGCGAACGCCATCGTCCAGACGCCCGCTGGCCAGCCCCCGAATGCGCCCGTGGCGATCTTCGCGATCGTGGGCGTCGCGACCACGAGCCACGTCGCATAGGCGGCTACGTTCAGCCACATTTCTCCGCGCACACGCTCATTGTACGGGCGGCCGTCGGCGGCAGCCGTGTGCCGGAAGTCATGATTCGCAGACGTGACGTGCGGCACATGCGCCGCCGCACCGCGATCGCCAGAATGGGTGCGAAGGAGCTACTCATGACGCACACACCGATCGTTCGCGAAGCCGCCCGCCTCCTCGCCCTGGCGCTCGTCATCTTCAGTCCGTTGGCGACGCGTCTCGACGCCCAGACATCACCGCAGCAGTTTCCCGACCTCATCGGCGCGCTCGAGAACACGCCCGGCTGTCTCGGTGTGGAAGCGGGCTCGATGGCGAGCGGCACACAGGTGATCTTCGCGTGGTTCGAAGACAAGAAGGCGGTGCTGAACTGGTTCTACAGCGACGTGCACCAGGGCGCCATGCGCGCGTTCGTGCCGCAGGGGTCGACCGGGCGCGCGCCGCTCGCGCACATCCCGGATGACAGCGGACCGATCCTCGCGATCGCGTCGCTCACCATGGCCGAACGGCCGCAGGTCGACGGCGTGCAGCTGCCGGTTTCGCAGATCGCCATCGAGCTGTACGTACCGCTGCCGGGAGGACTGGCCGCCGGCGGCCGATTCGCGCCGGCGATCGTGAAGGTTCCGGGACTCCTCGAGGCGCCGTCCGCGAGCGCACGGCCGCAAGGGGCGGCCGCGTCACCGACGACGACGGAGATAGAAGCCCGGTAGCTGGCGGGCACCCCAACGCGCGGACGTTGCGCGTTGGGGTGCTCTAGCGGCCCCGCATGATCTGCAGGTATTTCGCCAGGAGCGCCTTGTACGGTCCGGTGTACGCCTGGACGTACTTCGCGAGCCTGGCTTGATCGCCCTGCGATACGGCGAGGCGCTCGCGCGTGACGACGTGGTACTGCGTGAAGACGGCGGCAAAGAGCGCGGTCTGATCGGTGGGATGCCGCGCGAGGTGCTGGTCGAGAACGGGCAGCGCCTCCTGATAGCGCCCCGTCATGAGGTAGGCCGCCATGAGCCGCTGTCCGATCGCGTCGTCGGCGGGATTCCGCTCGTGCGCGGTCTTGAGCACGTCGATCACGGAATCGGGCTGGCCGTCACGCAGCCGGGCGTCGGCGAGCAGGATGTAGGCGAGCGTCGGCCGGGGCTCCTGGCCGAGCGCCATCTGCCACACGCCGGCGGCATCGCGATCGCGTCCTGCGGCGGCGAAGACCGCGCCCAGATAGAAGGCAGCCGGGTAGAACTCGCGGCGCGGACCGGCGGCGACCCCCAGCTGCGTCGCCGCCTCGTTGAGCTGCCCCTTGATGTACCACTCGAGCCCCTTGAAGAAGGCGGCCGCCTGATCCTCGCCGGAGGTCAGCGCTTCGAGCGCCGCGGCACCGTAGCGGCCGGCCCTCGCCTCGGCGACCGGTCCCTTGAGCGCGGGTGAGCGCTTCTCGACGGCGTCGAGCATCCCCTGAAGGACGTCGCGCTGCAGCGTGGCCTGGCGATCGAACTTTGCCACCTCGCCGCGAAGGAACGGCACCGGCAGCGCGGCATCGGCCGACGCGTCGAGAATGAACGGCCGCACGAGCACGCCGGCGACCTTGCCCGCGCGCACCACGCGGGCGCGCGCGACGTAGCGGCCCGCGGGCAGCAGCGTTGCCGACACAACGCCCTGCCCCACGCGGTGCGTGGGGCCCGCGCCGGCGATCATCTGCGCGGGCGCCGTCAGCAGCGCCGGCGAGTCCTGCTCGTCGGCGATTTCCAGGTCCACCTTCGTGGCGTCGAGCGCGGCCGGGTTGGTCGAGTACAGCTCGAGAAACGCACCGACGTTGGCGCCGACGCGCGGCTCGACGCCCGGCCGGAGCCGGCCGTTGCCGTCGCCGCCGGCATCGCCGATCAGCAGATCGCCGAGCGCGAACTCCTCACCATCGAGCTTCCACGCGTTGAGCTCGCGGATGAGCCCCCCGCGCCGGCCCGTGGCATCGACGACGCCGAACCGCAGCGAATAGGTGCCCGGGTCGACGAGGATCTCGGTCAGGTAGTCGCGCGTCGCGTTCTGCGCGCCGTTCGGCACCGACAGCACGCGCTTGTCGATGGTGCCCGAGACGACCTTGCCCTCGCCGTCGAGGAGCACGTAGCCGAGCGTGTACTCTTCGGGCGCGCCGCCCGGTTGCCCGACGTCGGCGGCGATGATCACGCGTGCCTTGTCGCTCGACCGATCCTTCTGCGTGAACGTGGTGAGCCGCAGCGGAATCTCCGCCACGCCGAACGGCGACTTCAACGCGTCCATCAGCGTCTCTTCCGCCTTGCGGCGCGTGGTCGTCGCCGACGACAGCACGAAGGCGCGACGCGAGCGGACGGTGACGTTCTGCCGCTTGACCTCGACGTCGATGCGGTGCTGCCGGTCGTCGCGGTCGCCCGCCGCCTGCTCCACGCCGAGGATGTAATAGGCCAGCGTCTCCGAGGCCAGGCGCTCGAAAATGCTCTCGCCCGTGCCGGCGACGAAGTACAGCGCGCCGCGCGAGGCGGCGGCGAGGTCGCCGAGCCCCGACACCTGCATGTCGCGGTCCTCGGTCGCGGTCGGCGCCAGGCGGGCCACGGTAATGTCGTGCCGCGGCACGTCGAGCACCATCACGTGAATGGTGACGCGGGCAAAGGCGGCCGCACGGATCACGAAGTCGAGGTCGCTCGGGCTCTCGAGCACCATCCCTTCCGAGAGCAGAATCATCGTCTTGGGGCCGTCGATGACCGAGAGCCCCATCAGGACGTCGTAGAGCCCGCGCAGCGATTCCTGCGTGTCCTGCCGCACCTGCCGCACCATCGAGCTCGCTTCCGACAGCAGGTCGCGCTCGCACTGCTCGAGGGCCGGCCCGGCCAGCCGCGGACACTCGCGGAGGACGACCTGCGCAAAGATGCGGCCGTCGCCGCGTTCCGAGATCGCAACCGCCTCGTAGAGCCCGATGTTGTAGCGCCCCTCGAGCGACTGGTTGCGCCCGACGACCTTCTCCATCGCCTGACGCAGCCGCAGATGGTCGTTGGTGAAGCCAACCTGAATGCCGGGCGGCGGATAGGACACGAACGCCACACGGTCGGCAGGGCTCAGCCGCTTGAGAAAGTTGGCCGCCGTGTTCAGCAGCGCGCGCGCCGATCCGAGGCGGGTGCCGATCTGATCGACGGCGATGACGAACATGCGTCCGTTCGGCGGCTTCAGATTGGTCGTGTAGAGCGGCTCGAACGGATCGACGGCCTCACGCTTGGCGGCCTCGAGGTCGATCTTGACCTGCTCGGCCGAAACGACGCGGCGCACCTGGCCGTCGATCTTCACGGCGAAGTCCGGCGCCAGCAGGTCCTCGACCGGCTTGCCGGCGCGATCGACGACCGACACGTCGACTGCAATCAGCTCGACGCCGGTGCGAAACGTCGGGGCCTGTGCGACGGGCTCCGTCTGAGTCTGCGCCTGGGAAGAAGCGGTCGATGACGGCTGCGACTGTGCCGTCAGCGTGACGAGGGCGGCGGCCAGGACCACGGACGTGCCGAGCAGCGTTCGCATGAGTGCTCCGTGTGCTGGTGACCCCGGGGACGACCGGACAATCTGAAATCAACGGGCGGAAAAACGCAAGCTCTTCGCAAGTTCCAATTCCCAACGCCCGAACTCCCAACGTGACGAACGCGCTTGGGAGTTGGGACTTGGAGATTGGGCCGTTTCATCTGAGCTTCGCCGTCCAATCGCGCCGTTTCCGACGGACGATACGCATGACGCTGGCGTCCGGAACCCGGCCTCGGCCCATACGACATCACCGCACAGATCGGCGCCAGCCGCCGGCGCGGTGAGCTCCAGTCGGCTCAAGGAGACGACGGTATACTCGCCAGAGCTGGCCCGAAAGGGCCTGCCCGATGATCCGTGGAGAACATCTACTTCGCGCTGACCGAGGCCTTCAATCGCGAAGCGCCGACGGTCGCGCTCGCGTCCGGCCAGGCGGTCGTCTTCTATCGCATCGCGATCATGAGCAAGGACGGCGACTGGGTGATTCGCGAAACGTCAGACGCATGCGAGCGCGTGCTGCGCGAGCTGGAGGCGCGCGGCGCCCACTCCCGCCTCGGCGCGCCGCTGGACGTCCGCTGGCTGGCCGGCGGCTGGTCGAGCCACTTCGAGTTCTTCGACGAAAGGCGCCGCCGGATCCGGTGCGATTTCGTGAGTCGTCCGCCGCGCGTGCCCTCGGCGTCGCTCGAGGCGCTGTTCGCCGGCGCCGGAGAGCGCCGGCTCATCGCGGTCGACCCCGAATCGCTCATCCTGATGAAGCAGACCCAGCGCGCGAAGGACTATGCGGTGATAGGCGAGCTGGCGGCCCTTCTGCCACCCGAACGCGAGATTGCGCTCACGACGGACCCCGATCGGATTCTCGCGCTGGCCGCGGCCGGCGTCGCGTCAGATCGTCCGGCGGTTCGGGCCGCCGGGAGCGGCGCCGGCCGACGGGCCGTCGTCACGGCGCTCGCCGAAGAGACCGACATGCTGCAGCAACGGGATGCCGCACGGCTCGCGGCGTACGACGAAGCAGCCGCGCAGTACAATGCCGAATGTCGTACTCTGCGGTTGGCGGAGATGCCGCTCCCGATCGCGCACGCGCGACTGTGTGAGATTGCCGAGCGCCGGCTGCCGAAAGCAGTGCCCTGGGCCCACGATGCAGATGCTCAGTGAAGACGATCGGAACCTGCGCGAGATGACCCCCGAGGAACTGGCGCGAGCGTGGGACCTCTGGTTCGACCTGGCACAAACGACGAACCCCAGCGACCCGTCGTACACGCACGGCGTGTTCGTGACGTCCCGCCGACGATCCCTGAAGGAGCATCTGCTCGCGATGCCCGACGTCGGCACCGATCGAGATTTTTCGACATCCGACAGAGCGCGCAGGTCCGGCTGAAGCCAGGCGCCACGCAGCCCGCACCCACCGCGTCAACGGATTCGCACTGATGGTCGTCAGAGAGATCGCACCGACTCGCCGTACAGCAGTTCGCACCGAATAGCGTCAGCGGGATCGCACCGACTCGCGTCAGATTCCGAACGTCTCCGGATCCCACCGGAGGCCCAGCTCCGACGGCGGACCCATATAGCCGAGGAGCGCGGAGGCCGCCACGACGGCGGGGCTCGCAAGGTAGCCCTCGCCGCCCACCCCCATGCGGTTCTGCCAGTTCCGATTGAACGAGGTGATCGCGCGCTGGCCGGGCTGCAGCGCGTCGGGGCCCTGGCCGAAGCACGGGCCGCACCACGACTGGCGAATCTCGCCGCCCACCGACCGGATCACCTGCGCGATCGATTCGCCGCCAAGGCGCGGATCCGGCCGCTCGATCTGGCGCGCGACGCCGCCCGACCCGGGGAAGACGAGGAACGGACGCTCGGTCCGGGCCGCGCCCGCGCGCCGCGCGTGGTAGACGACGAGCGCCGCCTGCAGCAGGTCGGCGTAGCTGCCGTTGGTGCACGACCCGATGAGCGCCTTGTCGAAACGGATCCGCTCGCGCGCCACCTCTCCCGCCGGATACGCGTTGCCCGGGCTGAACGGCTTGGCAATCATCGGCGCGACGTCGCCGAGCGCGAGCGCCTCGTCGACGGCGTACTGCGCCTCGGCACCGGGAGCGATGCGCGGATACGGGAACGACGTGATCCCTTTCGCGGCGTACCAGGCTTCGGCGATCTCGTCGGCGGCGAAGATGCCGTTCATCGCCTCGGCTTCCGCCATCATGTTGGCGATCGTGTTGCGGTACGGGATCGGCAGTTGCCGGCCCGCATCGACGAACTCCACCGACATGCCCTGCGCCTGCTGCACGCCCCAGCGCCGCAGCAGCTCGAGCACGATGTCCTTGCCGCTCACCCACGGCTGCAGCGTGCCGACAAAGGCGACCCGCCGCGCCTTCGGCGGCGTGAAGTACACGTAGCCGGTCGCCCAGCCGAAGCCGAGCGTGGTCGATCCGATGCCGATGCCGACGGCGCCGTACGCGCCGTACGCGCGGCTGTGCGAGTCGGCGCCCGGGATGAAGGCGCCGGGGAGCACGAGCCCCTGCTCCGGAAAGTAGAAGTGGAAGATGCCGTCGCCCGGCGTCGCGTAATAGGGCTTCTCCAGCCCGTGCTGCCGCGCGAATGCCCGCCCGATCGCCGTCTGCCGCTCGTCGTCATCGCGGCCGGTGAAGACGAAGTGATCGTTGGCAATGGCCGCCTGCCGCGGAGCCGCCGCGCCGCCCGTGATCTGGTTGAAGGTGTGAATGGCAAATGGCGCGGTGCCGTCAGAGGCGGGCAGCAGGTCGGCGTGCACGCGGAGCGTGTCGCCGGGCCGCACCGCCCGGTCCTTGTCGACGCGGTGTGCCCAGACGATCTGCTCGGTCGTCGTCATGCTGCGCGCCCTCGCCTCGTCGGGAAACTCGATGACGCGCGCGCGTGCCGACGCCTCGGCGAGCTCGCGCCGTCCCACGGCGATGATGCCGCCGCTGCGGCGGATGTTCTCCTCCTGCGGCGTCAGCGGGAGCGGGTCGTACGCCGCGCCCTGCGTGACGTTCTCGAGACGGCGCGTGTCGGGATCGAAGGCGAACTCATCGCCGTCCCGCGCGTCGGCGACCGCGTCCGGACTCTGGACGACGTGGAGCCCGAGGTTGAGCGCGTTGCGGCGGAAGATGTCGCCCATGTTCCGGCCGCAGACGACGACCATCTCGAGGCCGGCTTCGTCCGCGATGCCCTTCAGCCCCGCGGGGCTCATCTCGCGCGACGATCCGATGGCGAACCGATCCCCGGCTACGAGGAAATTCTCGCCACGGTGCACGCGCGCGCGAAAATCGGGCATCAGATAGCGGAAGGCGCCCGCCTTCCAGCGCTCGTCGAGCGTCTCCAGACTCTCGGAGACGCAGTCGGCCGCAGGCGTGATCTGATCGGTGTCGATCGCGTCGAGCTTGCGGCGGGACGTGCCGCCGGGCTGTTTCGGATCCCAGAAAATGAGCGCCCGACCGCAAATGACTCCCATGCGTCCTGAGAAGATAGTACGGCATCCGTCCTGCAGCGGTTCAGGTCGGAGCGGCCTCAGAACGGGCCCACCTGAACCGTGTCATACGACTCTGGTAAGATGCCCGACCTCGACTGGCGAACCCTTATGGAGACCCCCCGGGACACCGCCGTTGCCGAACGGCGGCAGGAGACCGAACGCCGCGTGCTGCCCCGTCCGACGCGCCGTCCGCCGCTTCGCGTCGTGCCCCCGCCGGAGGTCGATCCGGGCGATCTCAAGAATCGGTCGCTCTACATCAATCGGGAGCTGAGCTGGCTCGAATTCAATCAGCGCGTCCTGGATCAGGCGCTCGATCCGTCGCATCCGCTGCTCGAGCGCGTCAAGTTTCTGGCCATCACGGCGGCCAACCTCGACGAGTTCTTCATGATCCGGATCTCGACGACGCAGAAGAACCTGCGCGAGGGGATCGAGGACGTGGCGCCCGACGGCCTGAACACGCAGCAGCAGCTCGAGGCGATGCGCGACCGCGCGCTGCGGATGCTCGACGAGATTGCCGGGTGCTGGCAGGAGCTCGGTCCGCGCCTCGCCGACGAGCGCATCGTGCTGCTCGAGCCGGGTGAGTGGTCCCAGAGCGTCCGCGAGCACCTGCACGCCTACTTCTCGCGCGAGATCTGCCCGGTGTTGACGCCGCTGGCTTTCGATCCCGGCCATCCGTTTCCGCTCGTCTCGAACCTGAGCAAGAATTTCGCCGTCGTGGTGCGGCACGGCGGGCGCACCAAGTTCGCGCGCGTCAAGGTCCCCGATGTCCTGCCGCGCTTCATTCAGCTGCCGGAGGCGCTCGGCGCGCCGCGCAGCCTCACCTTCGTGTTCCTCGAGGACGTCATCCGCGCGAATATCCACGAGCTGTTTCCGGGCACCCAGGTGAAGGGCGCGCACCTGTTCCGCATCGTCCGCGACGCCGATCTCGAGATCGAACAGGCCGAAGCCGACGACCTGCTCGAGACGGTGGAAACCAGCCTCAAGCAGCTGCGGCACGGGGCGGTGGCGCTCCTCCAGGTCGGGCCCGCGATGCCGGCGCGCGTCCTCAACATCCTCATCGACAACTTCGAGATGACCGAGGACCTCGTCGACCGCACCGACGCGCGTCTCGGCTTCAGCGACTGGATGCAGCTCACGCGGCTGCACCGGCCGGAGCTCAAGGACGCGCCCTTCTCGGCGCCGTCGGTGTGGGCGCCCGACGAGGACCCGGACGTCCTCTTCGACGAGCTCCGCTATCAGGACCAGCTCGTCCACCATCCGTATCAGTCGTTCACCTCGGTCGAGGCGTTCCTGCGCGCCGCCGTCCGCGACCCGCACGTCGTCGCGATCAAGATGACGCTGTACCGGATCGGCGCGAACCCACCGCTCATCGATCTGCTGATCGAGGCCGCCGAGGCGGGCAAGCAGGTGGCGGTCCTCGTGGAGCTGAAGGCGCGCTTCGACGAGCGGAACAACATCCTGTGGGCGAAGCGGCTCGAGTCGCACGGGATCCACGTGGTGTACGGCTTCGCCGATATCAAGACGCACGCGAAGCTGTGCCTGGTCGTCCGGCAGGAGCCCGACGGCATCCAGATGTACGTGCACACCTCGAGCGGGAACTACAACCCCGAGACGGCGAAGGTGTACACCGACCTCGGGCTCTTCACTGCCGATCCGGAGATCGTGGCCGACACGGCGGAGATCTTCAATTCCCTGACCGGGTACTCGAATCAGAAGGAGTTCCGGCGGCTGCTCGTCGCGCCGATCCAGTTGCGGACGCGCCTCACCGAGCTGATCTCGCGCGAGGCCGAGCACGGGCGGGCCGGTCGCGACGCGCGGATCGTCATGAAGGTCAATGCCATCACCGACGATCAGATGATCCGGGTGCTCTATCGGGCCTCGCAGGCCGGCGTGAGCGTCGACCTGATCGTCCGCGGCATCTGCGCACTGCGGCCAGGGGTGCCGGGCGTGAGCGACAACATCCGGGTGCGCTCGATCGTCGGCCGCTTCCTCGAGCACTCGCGCATCTTCTGGTTCGAGAACGGCGGTCACGAGGAGCTGTACATCGGCAGCGCCGACCTGATGGAGCGGAACCTCGATCGGCGGGTCGAAACGATGACGCCGGTGCGGGACGAGGACCTGCGCGCCCACCTGCGCGACGTGGTGCTCGCGGCGTACCTCCGCGACACCGACCGCGCCATGGTGCTCGACGCCTCGGGCCGCTACGGACGCCCCGATGCGGCGTCAGGCAGCTTCAGTGCACAGGACTTCCTGCTGAAGCACTACGCCGACGCCATCAACGAATAATCCACCAGAGCACCGCCAGCAGGGCCAGGGCGGGCACCGTCACCACGGGATAGGCAATCGCCGACGCGGCAAGCAGGATCGTGACGGTGATCACGAAGGCGAGGGGGCCGAGCGGCCAGACGAGCGCCAGGACGATGCGCTCGGGGGGGCGCGCGTCAGACCTCAGGAGCGCCCAGACGACTCCAGCGACATACAGAAGCGTGAGTGCCGCGGACGCCTCGAACGTCATCACGTGCGCATCTTACCTGCTACACTCTTGAATTTGTGATCGCTTCGACACTTCTGGCGAGGCTTGGGATCGCGAGCGCCCTCCTCGCCACCTCACTTCCCGCCTTCGCCCAGCAGACCACCGGCAGCATCGCGGGCCGCGTCATCGACGAGCAGGAGGTCGGCATTGCCGACACGACGGTCGAGGCCCGCCACATCGCAACCGGCTTCACGCGGACGGCTTCGACCGACGAGCACGGAGCCTATCGTCTGGCGGCGCTGCCGGTCGGCACCTACGAGGTCACGGCGGAACGCACCGGCCTGACGCGCTTCGAGCGCAGCGACATCATCGTCAACATCGCGCGAACCACCGACCTCGAGATCGTGCTGCGCGTGGCGCCGCTCACCGAGACCGTGACGGTCGTCGCCGAGAGGCCGGTGGTCCCCGTGACCTCGTCGACGCTCGGCGAGGTGGTCGAGATCGCGCGCATCGAGAGTCTGCCGCTGAATGGACGGCAGTTTGCGAACCTGGCGGCGACGGTCCCGGGAGTTGGTCTCGGATTTCACTCGGACTCGACGAAGAGCACCCAGTACAGTCCGCAGATCAGCGGCGGGAACGGCCGCAACGTGAACTACGTGGTCGACGGCGGCGACAACAACGACGACACCGTCGGGGGCCTGCTGCAGCTCTATCCGCTCGAGGCGATCCAGGAATTCAACCTCATGACGCAGCGCTTCGAGGCGGAGTACGGCCGGGGCGGCGCGGTCCTGAACGTGGTCACCAAGAGCGGCACCAACGACCTGGCGGGCAGCTGGTTCACGCTCCTCCGCGACGACCACCTCAACACGCGGACCTTCAGCGAGCGGGTGAACGACACGGGCAAGCAGGATTACCGCCGGTACCAGTTCGGCGGCAGCCTCGGCGGGCCGATCGTCGAAAACCGCGCCCACTTCTTCGCGGCCTTCGAACGCACGCAGCAGGACACGACGCAGGTCGTCAACACGCTCGGCCTGTTTCCGTCCGAGAACGGCGCCTTCGACGTGCGGTTCCGGGAGAACCTCTTGACGGCGAAGGTGACGGCGACCGCGACGCCTGCGCACTACCTGGCCTTCCGCTACGCGCGCGACACGAACTCGCAGCCGACGGGCGCCGGGCTGCGGGCGGCCCGCTCGTCATGGGCGACGAGCGACAACACCTACAACTCGGCGAACGTGAATCACAACTGGGTGCTGCGCGGATCGATGCTCAACGAGCTCGTCTTCCAGTACTCGGACTTCGTCAACGACATCCCCGCGACGGGTGCCGGCCCGCACCTGCGGTTCCCGAACGGCGTCACGGCGGGCACCAGTCCCGCGGCGCCGCAGGGGACCGAGCAGACGAAGTGGCAGCTCCGCAGCGACTTCTCGTGGACGACGGCCCGCCTCGGCGGCCTCGGCCATCAGTTCAAGACGGGCGTCAACTGGGTGCACGAGCCGCACCTGTTCATCCGGGTCGGCCAGGGCACGAGCGGCATCTTTACGATGGGCGCCAATGACGTGAACGGTCCCGTCACCTCAATCCTCGTGATTGGCGGCACCACCGACTTCAACATCCCCATCGAGACATACGGACTGTTCGTGCAGGACACGTGGCGCGCCAGCCCACGGCTGACGTTCAACCTGGGCGTGCGATGGGACTACGTCGACGGCATTCCATTCGATCAGAGCCGGAACCCGAATTTCCAGCTCCTTCAGGCCGCGGGACGGTCCGGGCGGTTCGTCGGCACCGCGCTCGAGGACTTCGGCGCCGAGACGCGCGGCGATACCGACAACATCCAGCCCCGGGTCGGGTTCGTGTACGACCTGGACGGCACCGGACGCGAGATCGTCCGCGGTGGATGGGGCACCTACACCGATTTCGGCTACACGAATGCGAACGTGCTGACTGCGGCCATTGACGCCGTCGGCGGCAGCGGCCCGGTCTTCGTCGCGAACGTGCCGGCCGGTATCCGCCAGCCGGACGGCCAGTTCTTCCGCGTGACCGACCCGCTCTCGACGATTGCCGCGCAGAACCTGGTGAACCCCAACGCGCCGCCGCTGGCGGGCGAGGTGGTGTCGCCGACCCTGGAGCAGCCTTTCACGTACCAGACGAGCCTCGGCTGGGCGCGCGAGCTCGATCCGGCCACCTCGGTCAGCGTCGACTACGTGCGGGTCGACGGCCGCGATCTCAACATGCGGCTCCGCCCGAACGCGCTGGTGGACGGCCGGCGCTTTCTCGGCGATTTGCCGATCCAGCCGAACTCGATCGGCTTCCGGACGGCGATCAGCAAAGGGTCGAGCCGCTACGACGCGCTGATTGCCGCCATCCGCCGCCGGTTCTCGCGCGGCCTCGATCTCAATGCCTCGTACACGCTCGCGAAGGCCACGAGCGACGTCGGCACCGCCTACGACGAGCTCGCACAGAACCTGGTGCAGGATGTCCGGGACCCGTTCGCGCCCGTGCAGCAGGGGCCGTCGAGCCGCATCGACGCGCGCCATCGCATCACGGTCAGCGGGATCGTCGATGCACCGTGGGGGCTGCGCGTCTCGCCGATGCTGTTCTACCGGTCGGCGCTCCCGGTTCACACGTTCGAGGGGATCGATCTGAACCGCGACGGCAACGTGAACGACAAGACCGAGCGTGCGCACCGCTTCGCGGGCCTGAACGACGACGGTACCGCGAAGGTCGAAGAGGCGGGCGCGTGCAAGACGGTGAACTGCAGCCGGCGCGCGCCGTTCTCGCAGGTGAACCTTCGCGTCAGCCGGGCGTTCGCGATGGGCGGAGGCGTGCGCCTCGAGGCCATCGGTGAGGTCTTCAACCTGTTCAACGCGAAGAATCCGTCCACTCCCCTCACGACGCAGCGGCTGTCGGCCACAGGCACGCCGCTCGCCTCCTTCATGCAGCCGACGGCGTTCGCCGGCGACGTCCAGCAGCCCGAACAACGGATCGGCCAGGTCGGGTTTCGGTTGACGTTTTGATCGACGACGCGCATTGTCATTTCTTTTCGACCGCGTTCTTCGCCGCGCTCGCGAAGCAGCGCGGCGGCGGAGACGATGCCGCCTCGCTCTGCCGGGAGCTGCAATGGGAGGATCCCGGCCCCGCGGAGGCGTTGGCCGACCGTTGGGTGCGTGAGCTCGACGCGCAGGGCGTCGCGCGGGCCGCGCTCATCGCCAGCGTACCCGGCGACGAGGCATCGGTCGCGGCCGCCGTCGGCCGTCATCGGTCGCGCGTCGTCGGGTTCTTCATGCTCGATCCATCTGCGCCCGACGCGCCGGAGCGCGCCCGGCGCGCGCTGACGGATCTGCAGCTGCGGGTCATGTGCCTCTTTCCCGCCATGCACCACGTGCCGCTCGACGACGACCGCACGCTGCGCGTCGTGGAGGCGGCCGCCGCAATCCCGGGGGCGGCGGTGTTCGTCCACTGCGGCGTGCTGTCGGTCGGCGTGCGCAAGCGGCTCGGGCTGCCGAGCCGCTTCGACCTGCGCCTCGGCGACCCGCTGGGCGTGGCGCGGCTGGCGCTCGCCTTCCCGCAGGTCCCGTTCATCATTCCGCACTTCGGCGCCGGGCTCTTCCGCGAGGCGCTGATGGCGGCCGATGCGTGCGCCAACGTGCATCTCGACACGTCCAGCTCGAACAGCTGGATCCGCTACACGCCTGGGCTGACGCTCGAGGCGGTGTTTCGCTCGGCGCTCGCGGTCGCCGGTCCGCGGCGCCTGCTCTTCGGGACAGACTCGTCGTTCTTCCCGCGCGGGTGGCAGCGCGGCATCTACGACGAACAGCGAGCGACCGTCGAGGGACTGGGCATTCCGGATGCCGACGCGTCGCTCGTCTTCGGTGGTAATTTCGATCGTCTGTTCCCGGCGGGTCCGCCTCGCATGGCTTGACGCTCGGCGGGACCCGCCCTACGTACGCACACGTTCGTAGGCCGGGTCTCGCGGCGCGCGCGAGCGGGGCGCCGCAGACCCGGCATCAACGCGGGCAGAATCGCATCGACCAGGAGTGTGTATGAAAGCGATTGTCGTGCGCGAGTGGGGGCCTCCCGAGGTGATGAAGCTGGAAGAGGTGCCCACGCCCTCCCCGGGACCCGGGCAGGTGCTCGTGCGCGTGACAGCAGCGGGCGTCAATCCGGTGGAGACCTACGTTCGCGCGGGCACGTACGTCCGGAAGCCGAACCTGCCGTACACGCCGGGCAGCGATGTGGCGGGCGTCGTCGAGGCGGTCGGGCCGAATGTCACGCGCGTCCGCCGCGGCGATCGGGTCTACACGCACGGCACGGCGGGAACCGGCGCGTACGCCGAGGCGACGCTGTGCGAGCAGGCGCAGGTGCACGCACTGCCCGCGCGGGTCTCGTTCCAGCAGGGCGCGGCGCTCGGCGTCCCTTACAGCACGGCCTGGCGTGCCCTGTTTCTCCGCGGCCGCGCGCGGCCGGGCGAGACCGTGCTCGTGCACGGCGCGAGCGGCGGTGTCGGCACGGCGGCCGTGCAGCTCGCGCGCGCCCACGGCATGCGGGTGATTGGCACGGCGGGCACCGAGCGCGGCCTCCAGCTCGTGCGCGAGCAGGGTGCGCATGAGGTCCTGAACCACCGCGCCCCCGACTATCTCAGCCAGGTGCCCGCGCTGACCGGCGGACGCGGTGTCGACCTCGTCGTCGAGATGCTGGCGAACGCGAACCTCGATCGCGATCTGGATCTGCTCGCGCTCGACGGGCGCGTGATCGTCGTCGGCAACCGCGGCCGCATCGAGATCGACCCGCGCAAGATCATGAGCAAGGACGCCGACGTGCTCGGGATGACGATGTTCAACGCCGAGGCGGAGGAGTATCGGGTGATTCACGCGGCGCTCGGCGCGGCGCTCGAGAACGGCGCGGTGACGCCGGTCGTCGGCCGCGAGCTGCCGCTGGCCGAGGCGCCGAAGGCGCACGTGGCGGTGCTGGAGCCGGGGGCCTACGGGAAGATTGTGCTGATAGCGTAAGGCAAAAGGCAAACCTTTGACTTTTGACTTTTGACCTAGCGCTTGCGCTCCAGCTCTTCGTCGATGATCGCGGCGAACGTCTCGTACGGGTGCGCGCCGGCGACGAGGCGGCCGTTGATGAAGACCGACGGCGTGGAGCTGACGCCGAGCGCGTTGCCGATGCCCATGTGCTCCTGCACGCGCTCGGCGTACTTGGCGGTATCGAGGCACGCGTCGAACTTCGCCGCGTCGAGCCCCAGTTCATCCGCGTACTTCTTGAGGAACTCCGGCTGGAGCGCCTGCTGGTTGGCGAACAGTCGATCGTGGTACTCCCAGAACTTCCCCTGCTCCTTCGCACACTGGCCCGCCTCGGCGGCTCTGAACGCCTGCGGGTGAATCGACGTGAGCGGAAAGTCCTTCCACACGATCCGCACGCGATCGCCGTACGACTCGCGCAGCCTCTTGAGCGTCGGCATCACGCGCTGGCAGAACGGGCACTGGAAATCTGAGAACTCGACGACCGTGACCGGCGCGGACGCGGCGCCGAGCGACGGATCGTCTGGCGCGATCGCCACCTCGTAGCGCGGCGCGTCGAGCACCACTTCGATGCGCGGGCCCGCTGTGCGCAGCTCGTCGACCATGGCGCGGTAGGCGGACGACCGTTGCTGCTCCTCGAGGTACCGGTGGATGGCGGGGTTCACGGCCTCGAGCGTGCGCCCCTGCATCTGCGCCTGATTTTCCTGGTAGAAGGAAATCACCTGGCCGTCGGTGACCGGCTGCACACGCCGCGCGATCTCGGCCTCGGTGAACTTCTCGGGATCGGTGCCCTTGGCCTTGGCCGCCTCGGCGATGAGCATCTCGGCGACCATCGCCTCGAGCGCCTCGCGGCGGCCGTCATAGAGCTGCTGCAGCGCCTGGGCCCGGCTCGCCGGCTCCGTCTTCTGCCACCGCTCGTCCACCTCGCTCAGCGTGATGGTCCGGTTGCCGACGCGCGCCGCGACGTCGGTTCCGCTGCCGGTCGTCGCCTGCCCGGTCGATCGCTGCTGGGCCGGGGCGGAACACGCGAGCGCGAGAAGAATGGCGCAGGTGGCAAAGAGTCGCATAGCGGCCATCATAACAGTCTCAGAGAATCTGATATCGGCGGATGTCCGGTGGAGATTCGACGAGCGGCTGCGCCTGCGCCAGCGCGGTTTTGACGTGCGGCGTGGTCAGGTGCTGCTCGAGCGCCTCGCTGCTCTCCCAGCGCTCGACGAAGCAGAACTCGCGTGGATCCGCCGGGTTGCGCAGCAGGTCGTACTGGTAGCAGGCAATCTCGCGCCGGGTCGGCGGAATGAGCGCCGTGAGCACGCTCTTCAGCTCGTCTTCCTTGCCCGCTTTGGCAACGAAGCGGGCGATGACATGAACCGTGGCAGGCATGATCAGGGCAGGAAGACTCTGAGGCCGATCCGTACCGTGCGCGGCCAGCCGATCGTCCGGATCGGCGTCCGCCCCACGTCGTAATCGAGGTCGCCGAGATTCTCGACCGCGGCGAACACGTGCAGCCCCTGCATCAGGCGCTGCCCGAGGAACAGGTCGACCACGCCGAACGGCTCCAGCCTGAACGTGTTCAGGTCGTCGTCGTACTGCAGGCCGACGCGGCGCGCCTGGAGCGATCCGGTGAAGCCGCGCGGATCGACGTAGGTGACCGTGGCGCCCAGCTGATAGGAGGGCACCTGCTGCACGCGCTTGTCGATGAGCAGCGGCTGCCTCGGCGCCTCGGCGACGGTCGACCGCGTCACGCCGGCGAGCGCGCTCACGGTCAGCTGCGGGTGCGGCCGGAGATCGGCTTCGACCTCGAGGCCGCGCGCGCGTACCGTGTCGGTGTTCTGCCGCTGCCGCGTGATCTGCCCCGGCACCGGCGGCGGCGTCAGCGTCACATTGGTGATCGCGCCGTCGAGCTCGTTCCAGAATCCGGTCATTCGCGCCGACAGTTGTCGCCACGAGAAGAGTGCGCCGCCCTCGACACCGGTGAGGTGCTCCGGATCGAGCTCCGGGTTGGCGTTCGTCACGGCGTTGCCGACCGCGAAGCGGCGGTGCAGCTCGTTCAGCGTCGGTGTTCGGTGCGCGCGGTACGCCGACGCGTGCACCGAGACGATCGGCGAGAACCGCCAAGCGGCGGACACGCGCGGGCTGAAAAACTGTGCGGAGTGCGTCGGCTGCGTGTCGTCGTTCGGCGTGGACTGCCAGAAGTCGCCCCGCATGCCGATCACCACCGTCAGCGGATCGCGCGGTGTGAGACTGATCCGCGCGAACATCGCCCCGCTCGTCTCCGTGCCTCCTGACGGGAACGGGCCGCTCGGCACGCCGGTCACCGAGTACCGGGCCTCCTCCTGATTGCCCTCCGCCCGCTTGAATTCCGCGCCGAGCAGCCACACCTGCTCGGCCGTCCCGCGCGTCCACTGCCCCGACGCGGTCGAAAACGAGGTCGGGATCGTCTGCTCGAACGTGAGGCGCTCGGTGGCGCGGCCCGCGGCTACGGCGCTGAATGTCTGGTAGTAGTCCTGCGTGCCGCCCGAGGCGCGGACCTGCCAGGCGCTCTCGCCCACCGATCCGCCGGCCTCGCCCGATACTTGCGTCCAGTTCGTGTTGTTGACGGTCACCGGTGTACCGTTGCCGCGCTCCTCGTCGTAGAGGCTGAGCCTCACCGTCGCGTGCCACTGCCCCGCGTTGTAACCGCCGCCGAAAAAGCCGCTCGCGTAGTCGCTGTCGGCGCGGACGTCGACCGGACCGCGGGATTCCTCGCCGACGACGACGACCCCGTCGGTGCGCAGCCATTCGCCGGCCGCATCGACGCTCCACGGTCCGCGCTGTGTCCCGCCGAAGCCGGAGAAGCGCGCCGTGTCGTGCGACCCGGCCTCGCCCGAGGCACGGAAGCGCGTGCGCCCCGGCGCGAACGTCAGCACCTGCACGACGCCGCCGAGCGCATCGGCCCCGTACAGGTCGCCCGTCGCGCCGCGCACGATTTCGACGCGATCGACGGCCGCCTGCGGGATGCGGTTCCAGTAGACCCAGCTGCCGAACGGATCGTTGAGCGGCAGGCCGTCGGCCAGCACGAGGGTCCGGCTCGCGCCCGAGCCGGAGACGCCCCGCAGTGTCACGCCCTGCGTGGTGGGATTCGACACGCGTGACGAGGACCGCCGGAACAGGCTGAAGCCCGGCGTGTTCCGCAGCGCATCGTCCAGTGCACCGGCCGCCGACGTCAGCAGCTCGGCGGACGTCAGGACCGTCGTCGCCTCCGGCGTGGCGAGACGCGCCGCGCCGCGCGAGGCCGTCACAACCACGGTGTCGACGAACGGCGCCGGCTGGAGGACCACTCGCAGCTGCTGCGCGTCGCCCTGCACCGGCATCGAGGCCGGGGCGAATCCAGCTGCGGTGACCTGCAGCTCCGCCCCTGCCGGCGCGTCCGGCAGCGAGAACACACCGTCGTCGCCGGTGGTCGCCGAGGAGGTGCCGGCGGTCACCGTCGCGCCCGCAACCGGAGCGCCCGACGCGTCGACGACGACGCCGGAGACCTGGGCCTCGGCGGCAACCGCGATGAACGTGGACACAAGGCAAAGAATGGCAGTGCGCATCGCGCAAATCTTACGACAACCCCGGTTTGCCCGGCGGAACAAACGTTGCTAAGCTGGCCTTGTATGCGGTCTTTCGTGATTCCTGCGCTGGTATCTGCCTCGTTCGCCGTCGTCTCGGGACTGGCCCTGACCGAAGTCGAGGGGCAGGAACCGATCTTCCGATCGAGCACGCGCATCGTGCCGGTCGTCGCCACCGTGCTCGACGCGCAGGGGCGTCTGGTGCCCGGCCTCGAACAGGACGAGTTCACGATCCTCGACAACGGCAAGCCGCAGGAGATCACCTTCTTTCAGAACGACGTGCAGCCCTTCACGGTCGTCGTGATGCTCGATTACAGCGCGAGCATGACGGCCAACCTCGATCGGCTGCAGGCCGCCGCGGAGCAGTTCGTTCTGCGCATGCTGCCCGAGGACAAAGGGCAGGTCGGCTCGTTCAGCGACAAGATTCAATTCAGCGGCACCTTCACCAACGACCGCGACGATCTCGTCTTTGCGCTCAAGGACCTCCAGTTCGGCAACCCGACGCGGCTGTACGACGCGACCTACGAGAGCATCGACATGCTGAAGGGCGTCGAGGGCCGCAAGGTCGTGCTCGTCTTCACCGATGGCGACGATACCGCGAGCCGGCGCGGCATGGGCGACGTGCTCGAGCGCGCCAAGGACGACGAGGCGATGATCTACGCGATCGGGCTCGAGTCGGAGTACTTCAACGGCCAGCGGATGGTGCGCACGCGGCCCGATCGCGGGCTGCGGCGGCTCGCGGACGAGACCGGCGGCGGCTATTTCGAGCTCAAGAAGACCGACGATCTCGCCCCGACCTTCACGCGTGTCGCCCAGGAGCTGCACAGCCAGTACACGCTGGGGTTCTCGCCCGCGTCCCTCGACGGCAAGGAGCACAAGCTCGTCGTCCGGATGAAGCAGCCGGGGATGACGGCCCGCGCGCGGCGCACGTACGTCGCGTCGTCCGATCGCCTCTCTGCAACGGATTGACGGAGTCCGAATTCCGGCACGCGGCCGATCGTGCGCTCGATGAGACGCTGCGCGCACTGCTGCCGCTGGCCGATCACGAGGGCTTCGACGTCGACCGGCAGCACGGCATTCTGCAGCTCACGTTCGACCGGCCCCAACCCGTCACCTTCGTCGTCAGCCCGTTTGCGCCCGCGCGGCAGATCTGGGTCTCGGCCCGCGGCCGGGCCTATCGTCTCGGGTGGAACGTCGGGGCGGCGGCGTTCATGCTGGAGGGCGAGACGCTTGCGGCTCTGGTCGAGCGGCTGACGCGCGAGTTTCTGCGCGGCTTCATGAGGTGACCTCCGCGGGTGACCCCGGCGGCGGACACCGGCGTCACGAAAAGCCTCGAAAAATCAGGTATTTGCATGGATCGGCCCTTGCACCATCCGGGGTACGCCATGCAGGGTCTTCGATGGTTCTCGCTCGCGCTCGCGGCCGTGGTGACGGTTCTCTGCGCCGCGCCGCCGCACGCATACGCGACCGACGACCAGCGACGCGGCCGCGCCCGACCGCCGGTGTCAGCGCTCCGCAGCGGGCAGCCTCCGCGCGAGGTCCCACCCGGGTACCACGAGCCGGCGTTCGCGCGCGGCTACGACGACGGATACGACCGCGGGCTGGCGGACGGCCGCCGCGGCGCGAGGTACGACCCGGCCGAGAGCGGCGACTATCGCCGCGGCGATCGCGGCTACGCAGGCGCCTACGGCTCGCGTGACGCCTATCGAACCAACTACCGCGCGGGCTTCCGTCAGGGATACGAAGACGGCTATCGCGCCGGAACGCGATAGGTACGACGTTTTTGCCTCGCCTCGCGCCGCTCCGCGCGGCAGAAACTGCCACCCGCGCAGCAGCCCCGCTGAATTTCTTCCGGAAACCGTGCTGGCACTCGCGTCGCATCTCCCGGAAGCCGCGCTGACGCGGAACGGAGGATGCCATTCGGGCGCTCATTGGACCGGGCGATCGGTTGGGCCACTACTCGATCGTGTCGCTGCTCGGATCGGGCGGCATGGGCGCCGTCTTTCGGGCCACCGATACGGTCCTCGGCCGCGACGTCGCGCTGAAGGTGCTTCCGCGCGAGACGGCCTGCGATCCTGAACGGCTCGAGCGCTTTCGCCGCGAGGCGCGCGCGGTGGCGGCGCTCAACCATCCCAACATCGTCACGATCTACTCCGTCGAACAGTGCGCGGACACGCACTTCCTCACGATGGAGCTCGTCGCCGGGCGGACCCTCGAGGCATGGATGGCCGAGCGGCCGCTGGCGATCGAGCAGGTGCTCGACGTCGCACGGCAGATCGCCGAGGCGGTCGCGTCTGCGCACGAGAAGGGCATCGTCCATCGCGATCTGAAGCCGGCCAACGTCATCGTCGACGAGCGCGGCCGGGCCAAGGTGCTCGACTTCGGGCTGGCCAAGACGCGAGAGGTCGCGTGCGTTGGCCGAGACGCGGCGACGCCGCTGGCCACCGAGCTCGGCGCGATGCTCGGCACGCCGTCCTACATGTCGCCCGAGCAGGTGAAGGGACTCGACGTCGATCACCGCAGCGACATCTTCTCGCTCGGCGTGATGCTCTACGAGATGACGACCGGCAGCCGTCCGTTCCGCGGACGGTCGGCGGCCGAGCTCGCCTCGTCTATCCTCCGCGACGCGCCGCCGCGGCTGCCGCCGGCGGTGCCCGGCGACCTCGCGCGGGTCATCGCGCGCTGCCTCGAGAAGGAGCCGCCGGCACGGTTCGCGTCGATGACGGACGTGGCCGACGCCCTGCGGCCGGCCGCGTCCGGCCACGCGGGGCGCAGCCCCTCGATCGCGGTGCTGCCGTTCCAGAATCTCAGCGCCGATGCGGAGAACGAATGCTTCGCCGACGGGCTCGCGGAGGAACTCCTCAATGCGTTGACGCACATCCAGGGGCTGTGCGTGGCGGCGCGCACTTCGTCGTTCTCCTTCAGGGACAAGACGACGGATGTCGGGGAGATCGGCGCGAAGCTCAACGTCGCCACCCTCCTCGAAGGCAGCGTGCGCCGCGTCGGCCATCGCGTGCGCGTCACCGTCACGCTCGTCGACACGGCGAGCGGGTTCCAGCTCTGGTCGGAGCGATACGACCGCGAGATCGCCGACATCTTCGACCTGCAGGACGAGATGGCGCGCGCCATAGCGGCGCGGCTGCAGGTGACGTTGACCGCGAGCGAGTCGGCGCGGCTGGTGAAGACAGCGACGAGCAATCTGGAAGCGTACGAGCTGTATCTGCGCGGCCGCACGCTGCTGCTCAAGCGCGGCCGTCACGTCGTCGAAGGGATCGCATGCCTGCGGCGCGCCGTCGACCTCGATCCGCAGTTTGCCGCCGCCTGGGCGGGACTGGCCGATGCGCACTCGGTGCGCGGCTACTGGGGCATGGCGCCGCCCGGCGAGACGATGCCGAAGGCGCTCGCGGCCGCTCGCCGCGCCGTGCGGCTCGATCCAACGCTCGCGGAGGCGCACGGCGCGCACGCTCTCGCGCTGATGCTCTGGGAGCGCGACTACCCCGGCGCCGATGCGGCATTCCGGCGCTGCCTCGAGTTGAACCCGCGCTGCCACCAGGGGCGGTGCTGGCATGCGCTCTTCAATCTGCAGATGCTCCACGGTCGGCTCGAAGAAGGCGTCGCCGAGGCGCGCGCGGCCCTTGCCGCGGACCCGCTCTCTGCCTATGCGACGGCGATCCTGGCCTTCACGCTCGGCCTTGCGGGGCGCACCGCGGAGGCCGTCGAGACGGCGCGCCTGGCGGTGCAGCGGGATCCCGATTCGCTCTTCACGCAGTGGACCCACGCGCTCGCCGCGTATTGGCACGGCGCGTACGACGAATCGATTGCCGCCTTCACGGCGGCGGGCGCCGTGTCCGCGCGGCACATCTACACCGTGTCGTATGCCGCGGCCGCGTGCGCGAAGTGCGGACGGCTGGCTGAGGCGCACGGGCTGCACCAGGAAGGTCTCGCCCTGAGCGCGACGTCGTACGTCCCGCGTGCGGCGCTGGCGGTGTCGGCGATTGCCATCGGCGAGATGGATGCCGCCATGGAATTCGCGGAGGAGGCCTGCGACGCGCGCGAGCCGGTCCTCATCGTGGTGGCGCGCGCGTTCCCCGACTGGAATCGGCTGCGCCGCAGTCCGAGGCTCGCGGAGGTACAGCGCCGGCTGGCGCTCCCCTGACACCGGCCGTCCAGGCTACTCGAGCGCGGCGCGCAGCGCGTCGATCGCCGCC
>JACPCS010000014.1 GCA_016184455.1 Acidobacteriota bacterium | reverse complement strand
CCGTCGGGGCCGTGCTGCTCTTGCTCATCGGCACCGGCGAGATCTGGGTGCACCTCGAAGCCACGCTCGTGGCGGCTCTGGCCGGCCTGCTGGGCGGCCTCGCGCTCGGCATCGTGCTCGGCTTCGCGGCCGCGCTCCTGCCGGCGCTCGCCGAGCTCCTCGAACCGGTCATGATCCTGCTCAACGCCATCCCGCGCGTGATTCTGGCGCCTCTCTTCGTGATCTGGCTGGGCATCGACCTCGCGTCGAAGGTGGCACTGGCCCTCATCCTCGTCGCGGTCCTGATCTTCTTCGCCGTCTACAGCGGCATCAGGGAAGTCGATCGCCGGCTGGTCGAGCGCGTGCGGACGCTCGGGGGCGGGCGCGCCGCGCTCATTCGCGAGGTGTACGTCCCTTCGATCACGGCGTGGGTGATCGGGAATCTGAAGATCGCCGTCGGCTTCGCCTTCACCGGCGCGGTCGTCGGCGAGTTCGTCGCCTCGAGCCGCGGGCTCGGCTACCTCCTGCAGTTCGCGCAGAGCACCTACAACTCGGCGCTGACGATCGCGCTCATCGCCGTCATCATGGCGTTCGCGCTCGTGCTCTTCGCGCTGGCGGAGCGGCTCGAGCGCCGGCTCCTCCGCTGGCGCTACCAGTAGCCTTGACGGCCGCGGTGCGTTGACGGATAGTGGCAGCGGCCCGCGGCGCGCGGACGTTGCGCGCTGGAGTGCCCTCACGGAGGAGCTCTCATGACGCGTTCATCGTCGTTCACGCTGATCGTCATGCTGACCCTGGCGCTGCCGGCCGCGGCGCAGCGTCCGTCGGAGGAGGCCGCGGCCTTTGCGGCGTTTCTCTCGACCGGTCATCAGGTGACGCCGAACATCACGTACCTCACCGCGAGCGGCGTCGAGCTGAAGCTCGACGTCTATCGGCCGCGGGGATCGTCCGGCCCTCTGCCGACCGTGCTGTTCTTCCACGGGGGCGGCTACCGGATCACCGCCACGAAGGAAGCGTCGGTCCTGAACGTGGTGCCGTGGCTGCAGATGGGATGGAATGCGGTGAACGTCGAGTACCGCCCGAGCAACGTGGCGCTCGCGCCCGCGGCGGTCGAAGACGCCCGCTGCGCCGTGCGGTGGGTGATGCAGAACGCGAAGGAATACGGCGTCGATACCGACCGCATCGTGCTGACCGGTCAGTCGGCCGGCGGCCACCTCGCCTACATCGGCGCGATGCTGCCCGAGTCCGCCGGTCTCGATCGTCGCTGCCCGGGACGCGACCCGCTCAAGATCGCCGCGGTCGTGAGCTGGTACGGCGTGTCCGACTACACCACGCTGGTCGACGACCCGGCTCGCGACTACGCCATCACGTGGATCGGGCCGCAGGCGAACCGCACGGAGATCGCCACGCTCGTCTCGCCGATGATGTACGTGCGCCCGGGACTCCCACCGACGCTCGTCATCCACGGCGACGCCGATCCGGTCGTGCCGTACGACCAGGCCGTGCGCGTCGTCGGCGCGCTGAAGAAGGCAGGCGTGACCGCAGAGCTCTTTACCGTCCCCGGCGGGCGGCACGGGAACTTCCCGCGCGAGCACGTGCTGCGCGCGTGGTCCGCGATCGAAGCTTTTCTGATGAAGAACGGGCTGATGAAAGGGGCTGCGCGGCAAACAGCATCCGCGCAGCCCTGACTTCGTTAATCGAGTTCCAGCGACGCCGCCGCGAGCGTGGTGCCGCTGAGCGTCCCTTCGACCTCCACCTTCGTGCCGTTGGCGAGCGCCGTGCACGCGACGCCGTTGAACACGGTGGCGCTGCTCGTCGTCACAGTGGTCGTTCCGACGGTAAACGTGAGGCTCGGACATGTCCCCGTCAGCCCGGAGATCTGGCCTTCAACCTCGTTGGCCCCCGACTCGAGCTCCACGGTCGACGCGAGAACCGAGTTGTCGGCCTGCTTCTTTCCCTGGACCTCGACGGTGTTGCCATTCGCGAGAGCGGCGCAGGTGACGTCGTCGAACTTCGTGTCGCTGTTCGTCTTCACCGTGGTGGTTCCAATGGTGAAGGTCATCGCCGGGCACGTGCCGGTGAGGCCCGCCACGGCGCCTTTCACCTCGATCACGGCGTTCTCCGCGTCCTCTTCATCGTCGTCGTCGTTATCGCGCCCGGTGTCCTCCACTTTGACTTCGGCGGCGGTAAGCGTCTTCCGGTCGGCGCTCATGGTGCCCTTCGCCTGCGCGTGATCGCCCACGGCGACGTCGGCCAGCGCCAGACGCCGGTGGCCGTGACGGATGACCGTCGTGTCCGTGATCTTCACGACGATGCCGCGGATCGTGATCGAGTCGGCACCGACGGCGGTGACGAAGCCCGAGAGGCTGCCGCGATGGCCGTGGTTGCCCTCGCCCTCATCGTCTTTTTCGGCGTCATCGGTCTCATCGTGGGACGGCCCCTTGTCGCCCCCGCCGGCGCGGTCCTTGTCCTTGTCTTTGCCGCTCCCGCTGTTGGAGCTTCCTCCGCCGTGACCCTTGTTGCCGCCCAGCGCGACCAGTCCACCATCATCAGTCGTCGACGCCAGGGCATCGGACGAGGCGTCGACATCCAGGGCCATCGCTTCCGGCAGCGCCGATGGCGCCGTGGGAGACGACAGCCGGCCGTCGCCGCACCCCGCGGCTATCACGGCGGTGAACGCGACCAGGAGCAGCGAACGGACTCGAAACAGATACATACGGAACCTCCGGCGGGGAGCCGGGGAAGGCCAAGGCAAGCCGCATTCCTGATCTCGACTCCAACGGAGAAGTCGCGGAAGGACCGTGAGTTAGGGCCCGGCGCGGCCCGGGTGCGGCCGCGCCGGCATCGGTGTCGACCTGCAGAAATTGCACGCCGCGCACGGAAAGCGGTCTTCGGGCCCGCGCGGCGCGATTACAGCACCGTCACGACGATCACAATTCGCGGCGTGGTTTCTGTGAGTCTCCCTCTCAGAAATCGAACTGACCGCCCAGCCGGACCAGGCGGCCGCCGAGAATCTGCCGCACGTCGAGCCATCCTGGGCCGTACGTGGTGTTGATGCTCAACACGTTGCTCGCGTTGAACACGTTGTACACGTCGATGTCGGCGCGCAGCCGCCGCGTGCCCCCGAGCGGAATTGCGCGAGAGAACCGCAGATCCAGCTGCTGCAGACGCGGCTCGAAGAGCGCGTTGGGCGGGAGCAGCTCGACCGTAACGTTGGCGTTGCACGTCGCCGCGCCGCGGCACGAACCGAGGTTGCGACCGAGCGAGGGGACGATTGCCGCATTGTTCACGACGTAGCTCGCGGTGATCGGGATGCCCGGACTGTTCTGGTAGATCGCGCTCGTCTGCACACCCCAGACGAGCGGGTACACCGCCATGAACTTGACCTGCGTGCCGGAGGACCACGGCGGCGCCACATGACAGTACTCGCTGGTGCGCGGCACGCTCGACGTCGCCGGCAGCGCCGGCACGTTGAGGAACGCGAGGCCGGCGGCCGTCGGCGTCGGATTGTTGAGCGACGCGTTCTCGCTGAGGAAGCAGTTGTCGGTCACCGTCCGGCCCATGCTCAGGCCGCCGGAGAACTGGCCTCGGTCCGCGAGCCGACCGGTCAGCGTCACGTCCAGGCCGTTGTAGACCTGCGTCTGCTCGCCGTACTGGGACGCGCGCGTCGCCACGGTGTCGATCAGGCCGAACTGCACAGGGTTGACGTCGTACAGCCCGCATATCTGATTGCCGCCCCCGCCAGGCAGGCGGCGATCGACGGGTGCTGTGATGCAGTACGAACCATAGGCCGACGCCGGCACCGCCAGATTCTCGGTGGCGAGAAACCCGCCGTACCACGTCCGGAAGTACCCCACGTTCAGCCCGAGGCCTTCGCGCAGCTCGTGCTGCACCGAGACGGAGCCCTGCCAGTTGTGAAACTGCGTGTTGAATCCGCTTTGCGCATCGGCGGCGTAGCGCGTTTCGACGTTCGCTTTGCCGAAATTCAGATTCGACCACGCACCGCATTCGCCGTTGGCGGCCGGATTGAGCAGATTGCAGTCCGGCCGGAAATTCCGGTTCGTGTCGGTCCAGTTGCGGTTCGTGTTCCGAGTCAGGTTCACGGCAGGATTGGCGGACGCCTGGATGACGCGATCCGGATAGTGGCCGAGCGAGGCCTTCAGGGCCGTGCGGCCGGTGCCGGAGACGTCGTACGCGATGCCCAGCCGCGCGCTCAGATTGCGATAGTGCGGTACGTCGTCTACGGGCGCGAACCGGCGCTCGGGCACGTAGAACCCGACGCCGAGCACCTGCTCCGGCGTCGATGCCCGCGCGTCGTTGTACCGCAGGCCCAGGTTCAGCGTCAGCCGCCGCACCGTCCATTGATCCTGCGCGTAAAGGGCCACGTCGCGCAGCGACTCCTCGAAGTTCCAGGGCGCATCCGTGATCGTGACCTGGTTGGGCACGCCGTTGCGGAACCGGTAGTTGATCGAGCCGTTGTGCATCCAGAGGTCGTGGCCGAGCCGATCGATGTCGCCGATCCGGACATGCCGCAGGCTGAGGCCCGTCTTCACGCTGTGTGAGCCGGTGACATGCGACACGGCGAACCGCTCCTGATACTGGCGGCGCGGCAGCGTGCGCGTGGCGATGTTCCCGTACATCAGGTTCAGGCCCTGGTCGAGGATCTGGATGTTCGTTTCGGGAAAGCCGGGCTCGCGCTTGTCGTGCTGGTTGATGATGTTTGCCGAGCCGCCGGCTTCGAGCAGCACGCGGTTGGTCGCGGGATAGGTCCAGGCGTAGCTCACGAGCGTGTTCGGGTCGTAATGATGGGGGCCCGCGGCCTCGGGCGTCCGCCGCACGCCCGGATTCAGCAGGTTGAACACGCAGTTGCAGTTCGGCTGAAACGACGTCGACGCCACCACCTTGTGTTTGGCCGCCGCCTGCCACGTCAGGCGCAGCGTGGCGTCGCGGCTGTAGTCGTTGCTGTGCACCGGCCTGCTCGAATCCGGCTCGTACAGCAGCGACTCGGGCTGCTTCAGCTTGTTGTAGTAGATGCCTTCGGCGAACTGCTGCGTGACGCCTTCGCGGAACGCCGCAAAGAACCAGAGGCGGTTCGCCCGCATCGGGCCGCCCAGCGCGGCGGCCGAGTCCCGGAACTTCTTCAGCGAGCCGATCCGGTTCGGGTCGAGGTTCCGCGCGAGCAGCTCGTCGTTGACGTTGCTCATCTCGAGGCTCGGCCCGACGTACGCGAACGTCGCCACCCCCGAGAACACGTTGCCGCCGTCGCGGGGAACCATGTTCAGTTGCATCCCGCCGGTATCGCGGTCCGCGCCCACGCCGCTCGTCTCGACAACGACCTCCTGGATGGCGATCTGGTTGTAGACGTACACGCCGGACGTCAGGCTTGCGATCTGGTGATTCATGCCGTCGACGACCGGCTGCGCCTCGGGCGCGCCGTGGATGCTGTACGCCGTTTGTGTGCGATCGCTCAGGCCGCCCACGCCCCGATCGCTCTCGCGGCGCAGCGTCACGCCCGGAATAATCGACGAGAGCGTCGCCAGGCGGCCCGTGCCCGGAAGCGCCTGCAGCGTCTCCTGCTCGAACTGGACCTGCGCGCGCGAGCTGCGGATGTCGACGATCGGTGCCTGGCCGGTCACCGTGACCGTCTCCTCGAGCGCGCCGACCGAGAGCTCGGCGTTCACCGTTGCGGTAAACTCCGACGGCAGCTCGAGCCCTTCGCGCCGCAGCGTGCTGAATCCCGTCAGCGTGAATGTGACGGTATAGGTACCCGGCCGCAAGTCGACAATCCGATACAATCCTTGTCCGTCGGTGACGGCGGCGCGCACCTTCTCGATGAGCGCCGGGCTCGCGGCTTCGACGGTCACGCCAGGCAGCACCGCCCCCGAGCCATCGCGCACGACGCCCGTAATGCTGCTCTGTCCAAAAACCGCTTCCGGTCCAACCAGGAGGGACAACCCGACGACGAAACCCGCGACAGCCTGCGCTCTCATGGCTCCTCCCTCTGCCGGGTACGTGCGAGGTGCCCTGCTCGCTCGACCCTGGACCTACGGAAAGCCGATATACCGTCCTCCCATCGCCACCGTCGTCCACAGTGCCAGCGAGACCATGGCTACCATCCGTTGCCGGCCCCGGCCGCCGTCCTGGTCCGCCGCGAGCGCGACGCGATGGCGAATCGAGAACGTGAAGAGCAGTACGACGACAAGAGCGGCGAGCTTCACCCAGAAGAAAGTCAGGTAGTAGTACTTCGTCGCGAAGCACATGAACAGCAGAACACCGGTGGGGATCGCGATCATCAGACCGCGAATCAGCCATCGCTCCGCGTCGCGCACGAGGTAGGCGGCGGGCTGACCGCGAATGCCGAGGCCGAGGAGCCGCAGATCGACCAGCAGCACGGCGCCGCCGATCACGGCGAGCCCGAAGAGATGGACGGTCGCAATCACCGGAAACAGCCACGGCGAGGCCCGCATCTCGACCAGCAGGGGCGAGTACTGGATCCAGCGGCAGAGCTCGAGCAGCGACACGTCAGTTGAACCAGTAGTCCTGATACGCCATCATGCGGCCCGCAGTGATGATGCTCGCCCACAACGCGAGCGAAACCGCCGCGGCCAAACGCACGCCGCGCGGCGGCACCGGATCCCGGTCCCAGACGGCGACATGTCGATACGCGGTCCGGTGGAACACCCACGCATTCGCCATCGCCAGCGCGAGCGCCGCCATCTTGAACCGGAAAAAGACGTTCTGGTACCGGACGAGCGGCGCCGCATAGAAGAGCAGCGCGCCGGAGGCCAGCATCACCGCCAGGCCGGCTCCCGACAACGGAAGCAGCCGCGAGAGCACCTCCGACGCGGGCACACGCGTCAGCATCGCGCCCAGGAGGCGCAAATCGACGACGACGGCCGTGCCGACGAAGACCGTCAGCGTCAGCACGTGGACCGTCAGAACGACGAGAAAGGCGTAGCGCGACTCGTGGAGCCCGATACTCCAGGGGGTGTTCCCGAGCCACTCGAAGAAGTCAAACAGCGACACCAGCGGCGTCAGGACCCCCCTGCCGATTTCCGCGACGCGGACTACTTGGTCGGGTTGCCGTCCGCGCCGGGAGCCGAACCGCCCATGAACACCTTGCGGCCGTCGAGATACTCCACGAACACGCCGACGCCCTTCGGCTCCCCGCTCTTCACCTGATAGCCGAAAATCTTGACCGGACTGCCAATCGGCAGACTGGCCTTCGTGATGCCATTGCGCAGCAGGTTGGTCGGGGGACCGCCCTCGATACCCCAGGTGGTCATCTTGCCGTCAGCGCCCTTCACATCGATCCAGATCCAGGCGTGGGGGTTGACCAGCTCCACCTTCGTGACCGTGCCCTGCAGGTTGATTGGCTTGTTCTCGTCGTATGCCGCAGCAAACGAGTGATGCGCGCTGACCGGCACCGCAGCGAGCAGAAGGCCAAGCGCGACAACCACCCCGAGAACCCTTACTGTGATCCGCATCTGGTGCTCCTTCCTTCGATCGTTTATCTAGATATTGCCAGATTACCCGAACCGTTACTCGCCGCCGCCGGCCCTGGACTACCGCCCTCGCGCTCCGGCTTCGCGCTCCCGAATCTGCGTGCCCCTGACCACGTTAATCACCCCATAGTTCGACTCGTGGCACGCGAATTCGAAGATCACCGACGGATCGACCCGCGGCATCTCGGTCTCGACCCGCCAGGGCCGCGTCCATGTCTTCGGATCCGTCATAGTGTACTCGTACCGCATCGTATTCGGACCCACCCGCGTAAATCGCTCGACCACGTGGAGCGCGTCACTCGCCCCCTGGAAATTCTGGGCCGGCGACCGGTCGTTGAAGTTCGTCGTCTCGACGACCAGGGTTTCGCCCTCCCAGTGACCGCGGGCATCCCCGTACCACTGCCGCACCTTATCGGACACATGCGGCCGCCCGTCCAGCGGGATGATCCGGATGTCGTTGTTCGACTGGGTCACGATCGTGAGATAGCCTGGGCTCTGGAAGACCTGCGCCTCGGCCGTCACACCCGCCGCGGAGCCCTCGCCGCCGGGATTCCCGCCGCGCACGAGCGGAACCGCGCCGTTGCCCAAAATACAGCGCGTGTAGGTGTTCCCGAAGGTCAGGATGCCGGCAGCCGGGTCGCGCCGCTTGGCCGCCGCGGCCCGCTCCTCGCGACGCTGCTGCGCCTCGGGCGTCAGCGGCGGCAGGCGTCCATTCGACGGATCGACGATGAGCGACGTTCGCAGGTTGGGCCGGGCGCCGCCCTGCCAGCCGTCCATCCCGTACTCCTTCCAGTCGTAGTGCACCGTCCGCGGGTCGACTTCCGCGTCCCGTTCGACGCGCTCCTTGAAGACCTGGACAGCCTCCTGCTCGGTGTAGAACGCCTTCTCGCCGAGCTCCGGCGGCCGCTGCAGCGGCGTATACGTGGCCAGATGCCAGACGCCGCGCAGGTCGGGGTCGCCCCACGCCGTGCGGCCGACCTTCCAGTTCTTCAGCGCCTCGGCCTCTTTGCGCGCGGCTTCCGCCGCCGCCTTGATCGCGGCGTCGGTGTTGTTCGCCGTCGGCGCGGTTACCTGCTGCGCCGTCAGCACCACCGCCCCGGCGGCGAGCATCCCCACCACCGCCACCGCCACTCCAACCCGGAGGATCCCAGTTCGCATCGGTGCTCCTCCCTCGATTAGCAAATCACCTCGCGCGGGCCTGGGCCCGCGCGGCTGCAGCCGCCTCACGCTCACGGATCTGTGTCCCTCTGACAACGTTGATAATGCCGTAGTTCTGCTCGTGACACGCGAACTCGTACATCACCATCGGCTCGACGCGCGGCAGATTGGCCTCGGCCGACCACGGTCTCGTCCACGTGGTCGGATCTTCCAGCCTGTACTCGTAACGCAGGGTGTTCGGGCCGATCCGTGTAAACCGCTCGACCATGCGCAGCGCGTCGGTGGATCCGTACATATTCGGAGCCGGCGCTCTGTCCTTGAAATTCGCCGTCTCGACGACGAGCGTATTGTCCTCCCACCGGCCGCGGGCGTCACCCCACCAGTGCCGGATGCTCGAAGGCAGTGGTGGACGCCCGTCGAGCGGAATGATGCGCACGTAGGTAGACAGGAAGTTACCGAAGGTCAGGATGCCCGCCGCGGGATCGCGGCGTTTGGCAGCGGCCGCGCGGGCGGCCAGCCGCTCCTTCGCCTGCTCGGTGAGCGGAGGCAGGCGGCCATCTGCTGGATCGACGATCAGCGATGTACGTAGGTTGGGCCGGGCGCCGCCCTGCCACGCGTCCATGCTGTATTCCTTCCAGTCGTAGTGCACCGTTCGCGGATCGACTTCCGCGTCGGCCTCCACGGCCCGCTTGAAGGCGGCGATCGCCTCTTCCTCCGTGTAGAACGGCTTGTTGGCCAGCTCGGGCGGGCGTTGCAGCGCCGTGTACGTCGCCAGATGCCACACGCCGCGCAGGTCGGGATCGCCCCATGGCGTCCGCGGAGGCGAGTAGCCGCCGACACGGCAACCGCGATTCCAAGCGCCACTGCGACGGACCACCGGAGGATCCGAACAGGCATGTGTCCTCGCTATTCGCCGCCGCCCCCGCGCACGGGTGCAGGTCGGCCGCTCGCCAACGCTTCGCGCTCCCGGATCTGCGTCCCTCGGACCACGTTGATCAACCCGTAGTTCTGCTCATGGCAGGCGAATTCGTAGATCAGATTCGGCTCGACCCGCGGCATCTCCGAATCCACTGACCAGGGACGGGTCCACGTCTTTGGATCCGTCATAGTGTACTCGTACCGCATCGTGTTCGGAGCAATCCTGGTAAACCGTTCCACCAGCGTCAGCGCGTCGGTCGACCCCTGGAAGCCGACGCCCGGCGCACGATCCTTCCAGTTCGTCGTCTCGACGACGAGCGTATTCCCGTCCCACCGGCCCCGCGAGTCGCCATACCAGTGCCGGATCTGCGCCGGCAGGTGCGGCCGGTTGTCGAGTGGAATAATCCGCACGTCGTTGTTCGACTGGTGGACGAGCGTCACGTACCCACGACTCTGGAGAACCTGCACCTCGGCGGTGACGCCTGCGGCCGCCGCGGCCGACTCGGCGCCCGGGTTGCCGCCCCGCATGAGCGGAGCGATGCCCAGTCCCAGCACGCAGCGCGTGTACGTGTTGCCAAACGTCAGGATGCCCGCGGCTGGATTCCGCTTCTTCGCGGCTGCCGCAGCCATCTCACGGCGCTGCTGGGCTTCGGGCGTGAGCGGCGGCAGGCGGCCGTCGGCGGGATCGACGATGAGCGACGTGTGCAGGCTCGGCCTCGCACCGCCCTGCCACGCATCCATGCTGTACTCCTTCCAGTCGTAGTGCACGGTGCGCGGATCGACCTCCGCGTCGGCTTCGACCGCTCTCTTGAACGCCGCGACCGCTTCCTCTTCCGTGTACAGCGGCTTGTTGGCGAGCTCCGCCGGACGCTGCAGCGGCGTGTAGGTTGCCGTCAGGTACACGCCCCGCAGGTCCGGATCGCCCCACGGCGTGCGCGGCGCCGTGTAGTTCTTCATCGCCGCCTCACGCTGGGCTGCGTCGGCCGCCGCCTTGATGGCGGAGTCCGTGTCGCTCAGGTTCAGCGTGGGCTTGCTCTGGGGCGCCTGGGCCATCAACACCGCGACGGACGCGGCGGCCACACTCGCCAGCGTCAGCCCGAGGGCGCTTCGCAGAATCGACATCCGCATGTACGTAACCTCCTATTCGCCGTCCGGCCGCGTTCCCGGCGGGAAGTAGAGTCCCAGCGGGTCGTACACGAGCTGTTCGACAAACGGGACGCAGTTGAACTCAATCAGCTGCGCGTTCGGCTCGAGGCGGCGATACACCGGGAAGCTGATCTTCCAGGGCCGCGTGTAGACGTTCGGGTCCTCGATCGTCGCTTCGTACTGCATGTGATTCGGCCCCTGCGGCGTCCAGCGCTCGACGACGTGCACGGCGCTCGTGGCATAGTTGCCTGCGCGATCGAACCACGTGTACCCGTTGAACCCGGTCACATCGACGACGAGCGTCTCGCCGTCCCATTTGCCGTTCGACCAGCCCATCCACGAGTCGACCGGCGCTTCCACCTGCGGATCGATGTGAATCTGCCGCATCGCCCACTTGTACTCGTAGACGATCAGCATCTGGTTCTGATCCTGGAAGATCTGGAACGGGAACGGCATGTAGTTCGCGCGGGGCACGCCCGGCCGGAAGCACTGCAGCTCCGGATCCCCGTAATCAAACCGGCTCGGGTCGTTGGTGATCTTCGGCGTCATCCGGTTCTTGAAGTTCGCGTCGCGCTCGGCCAGCGCCTCGGGCTTGTACGGAATCTCTCCTCCTTCGACGATGCCCTGACCGCCCGGCTGTGCCCCGTACGCACCCATGATCTCGGGACGCGGTCCTGCCTCCGCCGAGTGCGGCTCGATATTCCAGTTGGCCGTCGTCATCGCCTGCCAGATGCCGTTCAGATTCGGGCGGCCGTCTTCGGTGCGCGCCACTTCAGGAGCCGAACCCTGCCCTGGCAAACCCACCCAGAGCGCCCCAACGACGATGAGCACTGCGACGAGGAGTATCCCTTGCGACCGGATGTTCATCGCTCCCTCTGCTTTCCCCGCGCCCCTTTCCCGACCGGCCCCCGAGCGCGATGTTCAGACCGTGACCGGCACGGCCCCGTTTTTGGTGGCCACAACATACCACTAGAAGTCGAGTTGCGCACCGATTCTTAGCAGCCGTGCGCTGAGCACCTGCGCGGCGTTCATCCAGGCCGCCCCGTAGGTCGGGGTCATCGACAGCACGCTGTGTGCGTTGAAGATGTTGTACACGTCGAGATTGCCGCGCAGCCGCGTCGTGCCCGGCAGCCGGAACAGGCGCGACACGCGCACGTCCACCTGCGTGAGCCGCGGCTCGAACATCGTGTTGGGCGGAATCAATTCCGTCCGCACCGTGGCGTTGCACGTCGGGGCCGTCTGGCTCGGGCAGGCCGACAGGTTGCGCCCGATCAACTGGCGGACCTGGGCATTGGTCAGGACGTAGCTGGCCGTGATCGGCACGCCGGGACTGTTCTGGAAGATCGCGCTCGTCTCGAAGTTCCACGGCAACGGATAGACGGCCAGAAACTTGAGCTGCGTGCCCGACGACCAGGGGGATGTCACATTGCAGAACTGCGAGTTCCGCGGCACCAACGTTCCGGCCGGCAGCCCCGGCACGTTCAGATAGATCGCCGGCAGCGTGCTGCCCGGCTGTGCCGTCAGCGAGGGGTTGTCGTTCGCGTAGCAGTTGTCGGTCACGGTGCGGCCGACGCTGAGGCCGCCGGAGAACTGGCCGCCCTGCGCGAAGCGGCCGCTCAGCGTGATGTCGACGCCGTTGTAGACGTGCTTCTGGCCGTCGCCGAAGTTCGATGACTGCGTCACCCGGTTGCTGACACGCCCGAAATACTCCGGCCTGACGTCGTACAACCCGCAGATCTGATTGCCGCCCCCACCCGGGAGGCGCGAATCGCCCGGCGCCGTGATGCAGTACGTGTCATAGCCGTTGGCCGGCACGGCCTCGTTGAGGTTCACCTGATAGCCGCCGTACCACGTACGGAAGTAGCCGACGTTCAGCGCAAGCCCTTGCGTCAGTTCGTGCTGGAAGCTGACCGAGGCCTGCCAGTTGTAGAACTGCTTGTTGAAGCCTTCGAGCGAATCGGTCGCATACTGCGTCGTCAGCCGCGGTCGCCCGAAGTTCCGGTCGGACCAGGGGCCGCACTCACCGTTCGCCACCGGATCCAGCAGGTTGCAGTCAGGAGAGAAGTTGCCGCTGCGCCGGTCGCCGGGCCCGAACGCGGAGTCGTTCCACGCCCTGTTGGTGACCAGCGACATCGCGTTGACCGGATTGGCCGGCGAATTCCGGATGATATCCGGGTACCGCCCGACCGAGGCCTTGAGCGCCGTCCGGCCGTTGCCGAACAGGTCGTACGCCACGCCGAGCCGCGGGCTCAGGTTCCGCCAGTGCGGAATGTGCTCGGCCGCCGGGACGAGGCGCTCGCCCACGAAGAAACCAGCCGGGAGGACCAGTTCCGGGCTGGACATGTCGATGTCGTTGTACCGCAGTCCCAAGTTGACGGTCATGCGGCGGATCGTCCACTGGTCCTGGGCATACAACGCCGCGTCGACCGCCGATTCCTCGAAATGCGTGGGCGTCGCCAGCAACTGCAGCGACACCGGACGCTGCTGGTTGAAGGTGTAGAGAATCGCGCGGTTGGCCATGAAGAGGTCGTTTCCGTACTTCTCGTTGTTGCCGGTTCTGACCTCCCGGAGGTTGAGCCCGGTCTTGAAGTTGTGCGATCCGGTCACGTAGGTGACCGAGAACTGCTGATGGTACTGACGACGGGACAGCGTCGAATAGGAAGCCCCGCCTGCGGTCGGCCCGTAGGCCGCCCCGTACTTCAGGTCGAGCGACTGTTCGGTGATCTGGATGCTGTTCTGGTCGACGCCTTCCCCGCGCTTGTTCTGCTGCGTAATGTGATTGACGCCACCCGCAAACATGATGAGCAGCCGATTCGTCGCGGGGTACGTCCACGCGGTGGTGACGTTGAAGGCGGGCTCGTACTCGTGCTCGGTTGCCGCCTCGGGCGTGACCAGCGGGCCGCCCTGTGGGCGGAACAACGCGTAGACGCAGTTGCAATTGTGCTGGAACGATCCGAACACGACGAACTTGTGCTTCTCGGCGGCCTGGAGCGTGAGGCGGAGACTGTAGTCGCGATAGAAGTCGTTGCTGTGCGCCGGTCGGTTCAGGTCTGGCACGTACAGCAGGCTCTCGGGCTGCTTGTGCGCGTTCCAGTAGATGCCGGCGGCGTACTGCTGCGTGACGCTCTTGCGCACCGCGCCGAAGAACCACAGTTTGTCCTGCTTGATGGGGCCCCCGATGCCGCCCGCGACCTCGGCGAACTTCTTGATCGAGGCCTGGCCCCGCGTCGAGCTGTCGAGCCCACGCGCGATCAATGCGTCGTTGATGTTGTTGCCCTGCAGATCCGGACCGGTGTAGAGCACGTTGACCGTCCCGGAGAACACGTTGCCGCCGTCCTTCGGGATCATGTTCAGCTGTACACCGCCGGTATCACGGTCGGCGCCGATGCCCGTGGTCTCGGCCACGACTTCCTGGAAGTTCATGGAGTTCCAGACGAAGACGCCGGTGTTCGACGCCGCCATTTCCGTGTTCATCCCGTCCATGACCGGCTGCGCATTTGGTGCGCCATGGATGCGTCGAGAGGCGCCCGGTCCCGGGCAAGGCCTGCAGCGTCTCGGCGGCGTACTGCGTCTGCGCCCGGGCGCTGCGCGTATCGACGAGCGGCGCCTCGCCGGTGACCGTAATCGTCTCCTCGACCGTGCCGAGCATCAGTTCCGCGTCGACTGTGGCCGCGAACTCGGCGCGCAGCTCGATGCCCGTGCGGCGGAACGTGTTGAAGCCCTGGAGCGTGAAGGTGACCGTGTAAGGACCCGGGCGCAGATCGACGATCCGGTACACGCCCTGGCCGTCGGTGACGGCCGTGCGGACCTTTTCGATGAGCGCCGGGCTCGCCGCTTCGATGGTGACGCCCGGCAGCACCGCTCCGGACGTGTCGCGCACCGTGCCGGTGATGCTGCTCTGCGCGCGAACCGCGGCTGGCAGCAGGAGGACCAACGATCCGACCACAACGAGACGTTTCATGTTATTCACCTTCACGCTCCGCGCGCGCGGGACGACCGCT
>JACPCS010000123.1:542-42769 GCA_016184455.1 Acidobacteriota bacterium | reverse complement strand
ATCCTCACCGACAAGTATCTGAAGGCGGTCGCGTTCTTCTGGCTCATCGGGACGCTCGCGACCACCGCCAGCCGCCTGCGGGTGCTGGCGTGGACGTTCGTCCTGGGAGCGGTTCCCCTGGCGGCCACCGGCGTCAAGAACTACCTGACGGGCGACGTGCTCACCACGGGCGTCGCCGGGTTCACGCGAATCGCGGGGTACGTCGGGGGCTCGAGCATCGCCGCCAACCCGAACGACCTCGCGCTCGTGCTCAATCTGGTGATCCCGCTGGCAGCAGCCCTCGTCATCGTGTCGCGCCGGCCCGGCGCGCGCCTGCTGGCCGCGGCATCGCTGCTGCTCGCGGTCACCGCCGTCATCCTGACCTTCTCGCGGGCGGGATTTCTCGCACTGGCGGCGACGGTGCTGGTCTCGGTCGCGTACCTGGCGCGGCGGGGCGCGGCGGGGCGCGCGGCGGCGCTCGCCGTGGCCGCCGCGGTCGCATTTCCACTGCTGCCCAACAGCTACGTCGACCGCCTGAGCACGATTGCCAACATTCAGGAGGACGCGACCGGATCGGCGCAGGGGCGCTGGCGCGACACGAAGCTCGCGGCGCTCGTCGTCGCCAAGAACCCGATCATCGGCGCCGGCATCGGACAGGACGTCCTCGTCATGAACGACGAGCGGGGACGCGATACGTGGCGGCGCGTCCACAACGTCTACCTGCAGTACGGCGTGGATCTCGGATTACCCGGGATGCTGCTGTTCATTTGCCTGCACGTGATGTGCTACGGCGCGGCGCGTGGCGCGGAGCGGCGAGGTGTGGGAGTTGGGAAGTTGGAGGTTGGGAGTTCCGATCTGGTGCCGCTCGCCGCGGCCGTCAAGGTGTCGCTCATCGCGTTTGCGGTCGAAGGGATGTTCCACCCGATCGCCTACAACTTCTATTTCTTCAGCGTCGGCGGCCTGGCCGTGGCGCTGCGCGCGGCCTCGCGCCGTCCTGTCGCCGCATGACGAGCACCAGGATCCTCAAGGTCGTGCCGACCCTCATGTGCGGCGGCACCGAGAACCAGTTCATGGCGCTCAGCCGGCGGCTCGACCCGAGCCGCTTCGCGCTCGAGTTCGCCTGTCTGCGCCGCTGGGGGCCGTTCGTCGACGAGATCGTCGAGCGCCGGATCCCGCTGGCGGAGTACCGCGTCACGACGTTCCGCAGCCTCCGGGCGCTCACGCAGCAGGCGAAGCTGGCCCGGCACATCGCGCGGCGGGCGATCCACATCGTCCATGCCTACAACTTCTACGGCAACGTGTTCGCCGTGCCGCCCGCGCGGCTGGCGGCACCGGTCGTCATCGCATCGATTCGCGACTGCGCGCCGTACCTGACGCCGATGCAGAAGCGCGTGCAGCGCTACGCGTGCCAGCTCGCCGACTGCATTCTCGTCAACGCCGAAGCGGTTCGCAGGTGGCTCGTCGCCGAAGGATACGACGCCGCGAAGATCGTCGTGATTCCGAACGGCGTCGACCTGACGCGATTTGCGGCGCCTCCTGAGCCCGTCCGGCTCCGGCGCGAACTGGGGCTCCCCGGCGGCACACCCGTCGTGGTGATCGTGTCGCGGCTCACGCGGCTCAAGGGGCTGGAGCAGCTGCTCGAAGCGGCCGCGCTCGTGCGAGTGCAGCATCCCGAGGCGCGCTTCCTGATCGTCGGCGAGACGGCGCCGAGCGAGACGGCCTATCTCGACGTCCTGACGCGTCTCGCCACGGCGCATCGGGTCGCCGACCGCGTCGTCTTTGCCGGCCTGCGGTCCGACGTGCCTGCCGTGCTCGCGGCCGCGGACGTCTCGGTGATGCCGTCGCTGAACGAAGCGCTCTCGAACGTGCTGCTCGAGTCGATGGCCGCCGGGGCGCCGACCGTCGCGACGCACGTGGGCGGCACGCCCGAGGCGATTGTCGACGGCGAGACCGGTCTGCTCGTCCCGCCCGCGGATGTGCCGGCGCTGGCGGCAGCCATCGCCAGGCTGCTCGCCGACCGCAGCCTCGCGGCGCGGCTCGGCGAGGCAGGCCGCCGCCTGATCGAGAACCGCTTCTCGGTCGAACGTATGGTGACGGCGACCGAGCATCTCTATGCCGAGCTGCTCGCGCGCAAGGGCATTCGGGTGGCCGGCCCTGCGGCCACGGTGGCAACCGCATGATGACCGTCGCGGCTCCGCCTCTGACGCTCGAAACGGTCGCCGACGTGGGGGCTTTCCTGCTCCTCGAGGATGCCTGGAACGATGCGGTGGACCGCGCGGCGATGGCGCATCCGTTCCTGCGCCACGAGTGGGTGCGCACCTGGTGGGAATGCTTTGGCGCGGGGGCGGCGCTTCACATCCTCGTCGTCCGCCGCGAAGGGCAGATTACGGCGATCGCGCCGCTGATGCGCGACACGGCCTCCATGTACGGGCTGCGCGTCCGCCGCATCCGGCTCCTGCACAACGACCACACGCCGCGCACTGATTTCATCGTCGCCTCCGACGCCGAGGAGTCGTATCGCGCGATCTGGTCGGCGCTCCGCCAGGACGCCGATCGGTGGGACGTGCTCCAGTTGAGCCAGCTCGAACACGGCTCGCCGACGCTGCGCGTCATGACCGGCCTGGCGACCGCCGACGGGTGGGCGACCGGTGTGTGGAAGGGCGGTGAGTCGCCGTATCTGCCGCTGACCGGTACGTGGGACTCGTACCTCGCGAGCCTGCCGGCCAAGTTCCGATCGAACCTGCGCAACCGGATGACGCGGCTCACGCGCATCGGCGAACCGGTGTTCGAGGTCCTCACGGATTGCGCCGCCATTCACGCCGCGTGCGGCGACGTCTGGCGCCTCGAGCCCTCGGGGTGGAAGCGCGACGCGGGGACGGCCATTGCCTGCGACGACGCGGTGCAGCGCTTCTACGGCTCCCTCGTCGAGCGCGGCAGCGCCGCCGGGTGGCTGCAGCTGCTCTTTCTCCGCGTCGGCGACCGGCGCATTGCCACCTCGTACGGCGCGTGTTTCCGCGATCGGCTGTTTCTGTTCAAGACCGGCTACGACCCGGAGTACGCGGCCTGCTCGCCCTTCAAGGTCCTGACCTACTTCGCCGTTCGCGACGGGTACGCGCGGCAGCTTGCCGAGGTCGACTTCCTTGGTGATTCCGAACCGTGGAAGCGCGAGTGGACCGACGCGGCCCGCGGTCACGACTGGCTGTACGTCTTCGCCGACACCGTGCGAGCCCGACTCTTGCATTCCCTCAAGTTCCAGGTGGGACCGGAGTTGAAGCGGTGGCGATCATGACCGGAACGTTCGTGCCGACGTATCAGGGGCTCTCCGCCGTCGATCTCGTGCGACCGGCGCAGGCGCCACGTACCGCGTGCTTCCCGTTCGACGCGTCCGGACGCCTTGCGTTCTATCGCGCGCGCAATGCGATCTACCACCTGTGTCGCGCGCTCGTCGAACACCACGGGTCGCTCACCGTGCTCGTGCCCGACTACAACAGCGGCAACGAGATTCTCGCGCTGCGCGCCGCCGGCGCGCGGCTGCACTACTACCCGATCGGTCGGCGCATGCAGCTCGATCCCGAGGCGGTGGAGCGTCTCTGCGCGCGCCATCACCCCGACGTGCTCTACGTGATTCATTACGTCGGCTGGCCGCAGCCGATGGCGCCGCTCGTCGATCTCTGTCGCCGGCGCGGCATGCTGCTCATCGAGGACTGCGCGCTGTCGCTCCTCAGCGAGACCGAGGGGCGGCCGCTCGGGTCGTTCGGCGACTGGTCGGTGTTCTGTCTCTACAAGACGCTTCCGCTGCCAAACGGCGCGCTGCTCGTCCAGAACGGCACCCGCCTCGCCTCGCTCGAGCGTCTGCCCCTGCGCGACGCGGGCTCGGCCTCGGTCGTCGGGCGCACCGCCGAGCTCGTGGTGCAACGCCTGCGCGGCCGTGCGCGCCTCACCGGCGCGGCGCTCCTGGCGATGAAGCGCGGCCTCGGCCGCGCCGCGGGCGCGCTCGACGTGCGGCGCGCGAACGTCGGCGACATCGGCTTTGCGCTCGACGAGGTCGATCTCGCCATGTCGGCCGTCTCGACGCGACTGCTGGAGCGTCTCGACTGCGCCGCCATCCGGCGGGCGCGGGTCGAGAACTATCAGCGGCTCGACGCGGAGCTCGATCCGGCCGTGCTGCGGGTCTTCCCCCGGCTGCCGGACGGCGTCTGTCCGCTCTTCTTCCCGATTCTCGTGCCCGACAAGCAGGCGGCGGCGCGCGCCCTGCAGCAGCGCGGCATCGACGCACTCGAGTTCTGGAACGAGAGCGTCGAGTCGGGCGAGGAGATGTCGGACGACGCGCGGTTCCTCCGCGCGCACGTTCTCGAGCTGCCCATTCACCAGGATCTGACGCCGCGGCACCTCGCCTACATGGCGCGCCAGGTGGCGGAGGTCTGCGGTCGTGGCGCGTGTTCTGGTCCGGCCAAAGCCGGACACCACGTACGTAGCGTCCGGCTTCAGTCGGACCTGAGCGTCGTGCGCATTGAGGACGAGGCCGGGTTGACGCGGCTGCAGCCGGAGTGGAACGAGCTGCTCCGCGCGAGCCGGGCGAACACGCCATTCCTCACCTGGGAGTGGCTCCACGCATGGTCCGAGCACCTGCGCGCCGCGGCGAAGCTGCGCGTGCTCTGCGTCCGCTCAGGGGCGAACCTTGTTGCGGTGGCGCCGCTGGTGGTCCGCCGGACGGCGCCGTTGGGGCTGCCACGGCTCGAGTTCCTCGGCACCGGTGAGGCCGGATCCGATTACCTGGACCTCATCGCGCGCCGCGGCTCGGAGCAGGACGCGATCGATGCGCTCGCCGACGCGCTCGCGGCCGAACCCGTGGCGCTGAAGCTCGATCATGTCCCCGCGTCTTCGCTGAGCGGGCAGCTGGTCGACCGCCTGACGGGCCGCGGCTGGGAGCCGCTCTATCTGCCGGGCGGGACCTGTCCGTTCATCCGCCTCGCCGGACACACCTGGGACTCCTATCTGGCGTCGGTCGGAGCGTCGCATCGCGCAAACGTGCGCCGCCGGATGCGCACCCTCGAGCGGGAGTTCCGCGTGCGGCTCGAGCGCGTCGTCACCGACGCCGAACGGCGTGAGGCACTGCAGGCGCTCGCGGCCTTCCACGAGCAGAGGTTCATGGGACGCGGCTCGACGGCATTTCGCACGCCGGCGCTGCGGGCGTTCCATGATGCCGCCACCCGGCGCGCGCTCGAACGCGGCTGGCTGCGGATGTACGTGCTGCGCCTCGACGAGGCGCCCGCGGCGGTGATGTACGGACTGTCGTACGAAGGGCGCTTCTATTTCTATCAGCACGGCTTCGACGAACGGTACGAGCGGCACAGCCTCGGGCTGGTGCTGATGGCGTGCACGATTCGGGCGGCGCTCGAGGAAGGGGCGCATACGTTCGACATGCTGTGGGGCGCCGAGGCGTACAAGTGGCTCTGGGCGCGCGACGCCAACGAGCTCGAGCAGATTCACCTGTTTCCCTCTGACGTCGGAGGTCGGATTCAGCACCACACGGTCACGAGCCGTCGGACGCTGGCGCGGCTTCTCCGCCAGGCACAGATCCATGGATAGACACGCTCCACGCTGGCGGTGGCATATCAAAGCGGCGCTCGCGGCGGCGATCGCGCGAGCCCACGCGCACGGACTCGCCAGCAGTGCCGGCCGTCCGCTCGTCCTCGGCTATCACCGCGTCGTCGACGACTACGCCGCCGCGGCACGCACCGAAATGCCGGGCATGCTGATCAGCGCGGCGATGTTCGAGCGGCACCTCGACTGGATCGGCCGCCGCTTCCAGTTCGTCACGCTCGACGAGATTGGCGAGCACATCGCGGCAGGCCGCCATTTCGATCGGCCGGTCGCGGCCGTCACGTTCGATGACGGATACCGGGACGTGTACGAGCACGCGTTCCCCGTGCTCAGGCGCAAGGGCATCCCTGCCACGGTGTTCGTCGTCACCGATCTGGTCGGCAAGCCGTTCTGGCAGGTCCACGACAAGCTGTACCAGCTCGTGGCGAAGGCATTTTCGGTGTGGCGCAACCCCCACCGGGAGCTGACAGGGCTCTTCGCCGAGCTCGGTCTCCCCGCCGACGGCATTCGCCACCGGGCGCTCGCCAACCCATTCATGACGGTCTCCTGGATGCTGCCGGCGCTGGCGATGGCCGACGTCCGGCGCGTCATGGACGGCATCGAGGCGGCGGTCGGCAACGGCTTCCAGCCGATCCCACGGACGGTTGGCTGGCCGGAGCTGGCCGAGATGCAGCGCGCGGGGATCACCGTCGGCTCGCACACGCGCAATCACGTCTCGCTGCCGATGGAGACGCCGGAGCAGGTGGCCGTCGAGCTGGAGGAATCCAGGCGCACGATCGAGGAGCGGCTCGGACGCCCTGTCGCGCACTTCGCGTATCCAGGCGGGCAGTTCACGCTCGCCTGCGTCGACGCGGTGGCGAAGGCCGGCTACAGGTTCGCCTATACGGCCTGCGGCCACGGCGACCCCCAGCATCGCGCGCTCACGATCGAGCGCCTGCTCCTGTGGGAGGGCTCGTCGGTCGATGCCAACGGCCGATTCTGCCCCGATATTCTCGAGTGCCAGATCAACGGTCTCTGGCCGCCGTCACGGCGCTGCCATCGCGTGCACAAAGGGGGTCAGACCCCGGTGATGGGGCGACTCGAGGTACTGGGATGAGGCGTCTGACCCCCACGCTGCAGCTCGTGATCGGGCGGAGCATCGGTCTCGCAGCCTCGTTCGCCATCGGCGTCGTGCTCGCCCGCCTGTTCGAGCCGGCGGCGTTTGGCGTCTACAAGCAGTTCTTCCTCGTCTCCGCGACGCTCTACGGCGTGCTGCAGCTCGGCATGGCCGAAAGCCTCTACTACTTCGTCCCGAGAGGATCGCGGCACACCGGGCGCTACGTCGCCAACGCGATCGTCACGCTCGCGGTGGTCGGCGCGGCGAGCACGGCGGCGCTCTATGCCGCACGGCCGCTCCTCGCCGGCTGGTTGACGCCGGAGTTGGCCGCCAACGCCCTGCCGCTCGGCCTCTTTCTGACCTGCATGCTGGCGGCGACCGTGCTCGAGATCGTGCTGATCGCGGAGCGGCGCCACGCGTCGGCCGCGATCACCTACGCCGTCTCCGACATCATCCGCACGCTGCTGTTCGTCATCCCGGCGCTGCTCTTCGTGAGCCTGCGCGCGGTCTTCATCGGCGCCGCCGCGTTTGCGGCGCTCCGGCTCGCCGCCGCCGTGGCGATGCTCTGGCGCGCCTTCGGACGCGAGCTGCGACTCGACCTGGTACGGTGGCGCGAGCAGCTCGGCTACGCGCTGCCCTTCGCCGCCGCCGTCGGCATCGAGGTCGTGCTCATCAACTACCACCAGTACGTCGTGGCCGCCCGGTTCGATGCGGCGACGTTCGCGATCTATGCGATCGGCTGTATGCAGATTCCGCTGTACGACCTGATCGTCACGTCGACCGTCAGCGTGTTGATGGTCCGCATGGCCGACGCGCCCGGACGCGCCGTCGCACTCGACCTGTGGCACGACACGGTGTGCCGGCTGGCCTTCCTGATTTTTCCGCTCGTCGCCCTGCTCATCGTCGGGGCCCATCCGCTGATCGTCGGCCTCTTCACCGCCACCTACAGCGCGAGCGTGCCGATCTTCATCCTCTGGACGCTGACCATGCTGCCAGCCGTGATGGCGGTCGACGGGGTGCTGCGTGTCTATGCGCAGACGCGTTTCCTGCTGGTGATGAATCTGGTCCGTCTCGGGTGCGTCGCCGGCCTGATCGGTGCACTCCTGTCGTCGTTCGGGCTGCGCGGCGCCGTTCTCGTGACCCTGGTGGCGCTCACGGTCACCAAGGGGCTGGGGCTGGTGCGGATGGCATTCGTGCTGCGCATCGGCGCCGGCCGGCTGCTGCCCTGGCGCCAGCTCGCCCGCATCGCCGCGATCACGATCGTGTCGGCCGCGCCGGCGTTCTGGGTCCAGCGAATCGTCGGGGCGCCGCCGCTGGCGGTCTTCATGGTCTCGGCGGCGGTATACGCCGCCACCTACGCCGTCCTGTCGTACGGCTCCACGTCGATGTTTGGCGCGGCGCCCGCGCGGGAGGAGCAACCCTCATGTGCGGCATAGCGGGCATCGTGCGGTGGGACGGCCGCCCCGTTCTCGAGGACGAGATTCGCGCGATGTGCGCGGCGATGGTGCATCGCGGTCCCGATGATGAAGGGATCTACGTCGCACCGGGCGTCGGAATCGGGATGCGCCGGCTCAGCATCATCGATCTCGGCAACGGCCACCAGCCGCTCTCGAACGAGGACGGCACCGTCTGGATCGTCTTCAACGGCGAGATCTACAACTACCAGGAGCTTCGCCGGCGCCTGGAGCACCGCGGCCACGTCTTCCGCACGGGCAGCGACACCGAAACCATCGTTCACCTGTACGAGGACGTTGGCTCGCGCTGTGTGGAGTACCTGCGCGGCATGTTCGCGTTTGCCGTGTGGGACGGCCGCCGGCAGCAGCTCCTCCTGGCGCGCGATCGCCTCGGGATCAAGCCGCTCTATGTCGCCGAGCGCGAGAACGAGCTGCTCTTTGCCTCTGAGCTGAAACCACTGCTGCAGGTCGACGGCGTCGATCGATCGCTCGACTGGGCGTCGGTCCGACATCTGTTCACGTTTCTCACGACGCCGCCGGATCGAAGCATCGTGAGCGGGGTCTCGAAGCTCGAGCCGGCGCGCACGGCGCTGGCGCGGCCCGGGCGGCCGCTGGCGATCGAGCGGTACTGGGACGTCGCCTTCGAGCCCGACGAGCGCGCGACGGAAGCCTTGCTCGTCGAGCGCCTCCGCGAGCTGCTGCGCGAGTCGGTGGCGCTGCACCAGGTGAGCGATGTCCCGGTCGGCGCGTTTCTGAGCGGCGGCATCGATTCGAGTGCCGTGGTCGCGTCGATCGGGCGGCCGGGCGTGAAGACCTTCTCGATCGGGTTTGCCGAAGCGGGGTTCGACGAGCTGGCGCACGCGCGCACGGTCGCGGCGGCGTTCGACACCGACCACTACGATCTCGTCCTCCGCCCGGACGTGGTGCAGATCGTCGAGGAGCTGACGTGGTACCTCGACGAGCCGTTCGGCGACAGCTCCGCAATCCCCACCTACATGGTGGCCAAGCTCGCCTCCGAGCACGTGAAGGTCGTCCTGAGCGGCGACGGTGGCGACGAGCTGTTTGCCGGCTACGACAAGTACCGCGTCGAGGCGCGCGAGCGACGCTCCGATCGGGTGCCGGCCGCGCTCAGGACCTGTGCCGGCGCGCTTGGCGCTCGTCTGCCGCACGGCGCCCGTGGACGGCGCTTCCTCCGTCATCTGGCGCTTGACGGGCGGCGTCGGTACCTGGATGCGTCGACGCTCTTTCAGCCCGACGAAGTCGGCGGCCTGTTCCAGGGTGACGCGCGCGAGGTCCTGCTGCGGCACGACCCGTGGGACGACCCGCTGGTCGAGCGTGGCGACTGGCTCGCGCGGCTGCAGTACCGCGACCTGCACCGCTATCTGCCGCTCGACATCCTCACGAAGGTCGACCGCATGACGATGGCGCACTCCATCGAGGCGCGGCCGCCGCTCGTCGACCACAAGGTCGTGGAGTTTGCCGCCACCATTCCAGCGCGATTGCAGCTGCGCGGCGGCACGACCAAGTATCTGTTCAAGCAGGCGATGCGCGGCGTGCTGCCGCCCGAGGTGATCGACCGGCCGAAGCACGGGTTCGCGGTGCCTCTCGCGCATTGGTTCCGCGGCGAGCTCGCCACCTTCACCCGCGACGTGCTGCTCGCCGACCGCTGCCGGCAGCGGGGCCTCTTCGACCCACGCTACGTCGAGCACCTGCTCGCCCTCCATCAGCGCGGCCGCGATCTCGATCTGCAGCTCTGGACGATGCTCTCGTTCGAGCTCTGGTGCCGACGCTTCCTCGACTGCTCGCCGCGCGTCGACGCGCATGAACGACGCCTCGCCGCTTCCGCTTGATCCGCTGTGGCCGCCGTTCGGCGCACCGATCGAACGCCGAGACAGAGGTGGTCTGCACCGGATCCGCGACATGCGCTTCGCCGAGCTCGCCTATCGCGGCTGGTGCGAAGCCGCGCGATGGCTCGAGCGGGTCGCGCCGCCGGAGCTGCCGGATCGGCCAGAGGCGCTGTTGGCGAGACACGCGCCGGAACTGGTGGAGGGCGACACCGCACAGCAGGTGCTCCGCGAGACGGTGCCAGCGCGGTTCTTTGCGGGGGCGGCGCATCCGGAGACCGCGGCGGCGCTGCTGGCGACGCTGGGCAGCGAATGCGATCGGCTGGTGAAGGCAGCGGACGCGTTCGTCGATCGGCAGAGCGATCGGCCCTGGGATCCGTGCCGCCATCAATGGGTCGTCCCGCTCGCGCAGGCGCGCGCGCTCACCGGCGACGAACGGTACGCGGACGCGTGCGTCCAGGCGCTCGGTGCGTGGCTCGACGCCCATCCGTCCGGTACGGGCGCCTCCTGGACCAGCGCCTTCGACGTGTCGCTTCGCGTGATGGCGTGGTGCTGGGCGCTCGTGCTGCTTCGCGACTCACCCGCGGTCCCGTCGCCCTGGCTGCAGCACGTGCTCGCCGCCATCTGGCTGCACGCGACGCACCTCCGCCGCGACCTGGCGTACTCCGGCGCGCGCGGCACCGATCTGGTCGGCGCGGCGCTCGGCCTGTACTACGCCGGCACGCTCTTCCGTGAGTTCCGCGAGGCCGAGCGGTGGCGTGAAGTGGCGGCGCGGGTGCTCATCACCGAGTGCGACGCACAGATCTGCCGCGACGGCGTGCACTTCGAGCGATCGACCTGCCATCACCGCTACGCGCTCGACGCCTATCTCCATTTCCTCCTGCTCGCGCGGCGAAACGGGCTCCCGGTGCCGGACCATGTCGGCGATCGCGTGCAGCAGATGATCGAGTTCCTGCTCGCGATCGGGCACGCGGACGGCACGATTCCGCCAATTGGCGACGACGACGGCGGGTGTCTGCTGCCCCTCGCCGTCAGGCGTGGGCGCGACGCCCGCGGGGTGTTCGGCGTGGGCGGCGTGCTCTTCGAGCGCCGCGACTTTCTCTGGGCCGCGGGCGGCCGCGTGGCCGAAGCCGCCTGGCTGTTCGGACCGGAGGCGCTGAGCACGGTCGACGGCCGCGCCGCGGCGCCGCCGCCTCAACATGCCTCGCGCGTGTTCCCCTCGGGCGGCTACGCGTCGATCCGCAGCGGCTGGGAGCCCGACGCGCATCACGCCATCATCGACATCGGCCCGATCGGCTGTCCGATCAGCGGCGGCCACGGCCACGCCGATCTGCTCAGCATTCAGTGCGCCATCTTCGGCGAGCCGTGTCTCGTCGACGCGGGAACATACTCCTACACCGGCGACGCGCCCTGGCGCGATTTCTTCCGCAGCACCGCCGCACACAGCACCGTGATCGTCGACGGCGCCAGCCAGGCGCAGCCTGCGGGGCCGTTCGGCTGGCGCGGCCAGCCACGCGTTCGCCTGCGCGAATGGCACTCCACGCCGGAGTTCGATTTTCTCGACGCGGAGCATGACGGCTACCTCGTCCTTCCGGACCCCGTCCGCCACCGCCGCCGCGTGATCTTCGTCAAGCCCGGCTATTGGATCGTCGTCGACGACCTGACCGGCGCCGCGCGGCACCAGATCGATCTCACGTTCCAGTTCGGGGCGCTGGCGGTCTCGCTGGGGGTGCACCCCTGGGCGCGAGCGGAAACGCGGCAGGGGCATGTGCTCTGGATTTGCCCATTTCCGGCGGCGCCGGTTCAGCCAGCGCTCAAATATGGCGAGACGGCACCCATCCGTGGGTGGATTTCGCCCGAATACGGCGACCGCCAACCGGCACCAATGTTGATCTACACGTTCGCCGTGGCTCTGCCGTGGCGCATCGTGACGCTCCTCCTCCCCGACCGTCAGGGTCTGGCGTCGCCTCCGGCCGTGCGGGCGATCTATGACGACACCGGCCGGCCGGCCGGCCTCGCGTTCGAGCGGCCGCGCCGGCTCGTACGCTTCGACGATCACGCCGTTTCCGTGGAGCGCGAGTAGGGATGGGGATGCAGATTCTCTGGGTGAAGATGGGCGGTCTCTGGCCCGCCACGACCGGCGGGCGCGTGCGCAGTCTGCAGATTGTCTCCGAGCTGGCGCGCCGGCACGCGGTGACGGTCGTCACGACGCACGGCCCCGGCGACGACCCGGACGGCCTCTGCCGGCGGCTTCCACCATCCGCGCGCGTGGTCTCCATTCCCTACGAGGTGCCGAAGCGTGGGAGTGCGGCGTTTCCCTTTGCGGTTGCGCGCTCGTGGTTCTCCAGGTACCCGGTCGATCTGTGGAAGTGGCAGATTCCGTCGCTGCGCGAGCACGTCCACGCGCTCATTGAACGCGGCACCGTCGATCTCTGCGTCGCCGACTTCCTGTTCGCCGCGGTGAACGTGCCAACGAAGGGACGCGTGCCGATCGTCCTCTTCGAGCACAACGTCGAGCATCTGATCTGGCAGCGGCTGTGCGCGCTCGAGCCGACCGGCTGGCGCCGCGCGCTCCTCGAGATCGAATGGCGCAAGCTGCGCGCGCGCGAAGCGGATGCCTGCCGGAACGCCGACCTGACCATCGCCGTCTCAGACGACGACCGCCGCCGCCTGGCCACCCTCGCCCCGGACGCGCGGATCTCGGCGATTCCGACCGGCGTCGATACCGACTACTTCAGCCCGAACGGCTATCACGAGCACGCGCACCGGATCGTATTCAGCGGCTCGATGGACTGGCACCCGAACGAGGACGCGGTCCTCTACTTCGTCGACACGATCCTCCCTCGGATCCGCGCTGAGATCCCCGACGCCTCGTTCACGGTCGTCGGCAGACGTCCAAGCGCGCGCCTGCGAGAGCTGGCGGTTCGCCCCGGGATCGTCGTCACCGGCACGGTCGACGACGTGCGTCCGTTCATTGCCGAAGCGTCGGTGTACGTCGTGCCGCTTCGCGCGGGCAGCGGCACGCGGCTGAAGATTTTCGAGGCGCTCGCCATGGCCAAGCCCGTCGTCTCGACGACGGTCGGGGCGGAAGGGCTCGGCCTCGAGCCGGAACGCCACTTCGTGCCAGCCGACGACGCGACGGCATTCGCCGATGCGGTGGTGCGTCTGCTGCGCGACTCGGAGCGGCGCCGCGCGCTTGGCGGCGAGGGACGGTCGCTCGTCGAGGCGCACTATTCGTGGGCCACGGTCGCGCGGACGTTCGAGCGACGCTGTGAAGAGGTGACGGGACTCCATGCAGACCTACGAACCGCTGCCGACCGCCGTCCTGATCTGTCACGAGCGGGATCGGATCGACCGCGAGGCGCTCGCGTCGTGGCTGGCGAACGCCCTGCAGTTGGCTGGTTTCATCATCATTCGTGATCGACCCGGGCGCCTCTGGCGCGCCGCGCGGCGAGAGCTGCGCCGCGTGGGTCCGCTGCGGTTCCTCGACGTGCTGGCGTTCCGGCTCTACAACCGGCTGCGGCTGGCGCCGCGCGATACCGCCTGGATCGATCGGACGGTCGACCAGTTCCGCGCGCGCTACCCCGCCGACCTCACGCGCGTGCCGCAGATCGTCGTGTCGAGCCCGAACAGCGACGAGGCGCGCGCGTTTCTGGCGCGGCTCACGCCCGACGTCGTCATTGCGCGCTGCAAAGTGATGCTCACACCGGCGATCTTCCAGCTGCCGCGCGTCGGCACGTTCGTGCTCCACCCCGGCATCTGCCCGGAGTACCGCAACGCCCATGGGTGCTTCTGGGCACTCGCCAACCGCGATGTCGGACGCGTCGGCATGACGCTGCTGCGCGCGGATGCCGGCGTCGACACGGGCCCTGTGTATCTGCAGGCCGGCAGCGGCTTCGACGAATCGCGCGAGTCGCACACGATGATTCAGTACCGCGTCGTCCTCGACAACCTGGAGACGGTCGGCGCCATCCTGCGGGCGCTCTGCCGCGGCGAACACGTGCCGCCGCTCGACACGAGCGGCCGCCGGTCCGCCGTATGGGGGCAGCCGCAGCTCACGGCGTATCTGCGTTGGAAACGCACAGCCCGTCAGGAGGTCCAGCCACGTGATGCGCACGGTGTCGCTGCTCTTCCATGACGTGTTCGCGGCGAGTCCGCAAGAAAGCGGGTTTCGATCGCCGGCCGCCGATCGCTACAAGCTGTCGGTCGAGCAGTTCGACGCGCAGCTCGATGGCATTGCGAGCGTGCGACATCCTGCGTGCCTCATCACCGTCGACGACGGCGGCGTCTCGTACTACACGCACGTGGCGGACCGCCTCGAAGCGCGCGGGTGGCGGGGATATTGTTTCGTGCCGACCGACATGATCGGCCGCCCCGGCTTTCTCGATGCCGCACAGATTCGCGAGCTCGACGCGCGCGGCCATGTCATCGGGAGCCATTCGGCGTCGCACCCGGCACGGCTCAGCGCGTGCTCGAGCGATCGGATTCACGACGAATGGTCGCGCAGCCGCCAGATCCTCGAGGACCTGCTCGGACGCGCGGTCGTCGTCGGCTCGGTTCCGGGCGGGTACTACTCCCGCCGCGTGGCGCGCGCCGCCCGCGATGCGGGGCTGCGCGTGCTCTTCACCTCCGAGCCCGCGACGTCGATTCGCGACGGAGGCGGGATCGAAGTCCGAGGGCGGTTCACGATACGACAGGGCCATCCCGCCGATGCCGCCCGGCGGCTGCTGCTGCCCGCGCCGTGGGCGCGGGTCGCGGCGTGGGCCAGCTGGAATGCCAAGGGGCTCGTGAAGCCGCTGCTTGGGCCGTCCTACATGCGGATTGCGGACTGGATTCAGGGTGGGGCGTAGACACACATCGGCCATCGCGCTACTGCTGCTCCTGGCCGGGGGCGCCGGCGTCGGCCTGGCACAGTCCGGCGACGCTCCGCGTGCGCCGGAACTGCCGCGCGTGCGGGTCGACGTGCCGCAGATCCTCACCTCCGGACGCACCCTTCGCGTCCCTGCCGACGGCGACCTGCAGCAGGCGCTCGACGAGGCCGGGCCGGGCGATCTGATCGTGCTCGAACCTCGAGCGACCTACCGTGGTCCGTTCCGGCTGCGAAGGAAGGATGGCGAGGGGTGGATTGTGATCGCCTCGGCGGCGCGCGATCTGCCGCCGCCCGGCCGGCGCGTCAGACCGGCCGATGCCGCGCGGATGCCCCAGCTCGTCGCCTCGTCAGGCTCTGTGATCGAGGCCGAGCCCGGTGCGCACCATTACCGTCTCGTCGGTCTGGAGATCACGTCGGCGCCGGGGACCTCACTCACCACGCTCGTGCAGCTCGGGGCCGACCAGTCGCCGGTCGAGGGTGTCCCGCATCACTTCATCATCGAGCGCTCGTATCTGCACGGTGATGCACGCCTGGGCGGCCGACGCGGCGTGGCGCTCAACTCGAGCCACACGGCCGTCATCGACTCACATCTTTCCGACTTCAAGGAGCGAACGGAAGACGCGCAGGCGATTGCCGGCTGGAACGGGCCCGGGCCGTTCAAGATCAGCGGCAACTATCTCGAGGCATCGGGCGAGACGATCATGTTCGGCGGGGCCGACCCCGAGATCGACGAGCTCGTGCCGGCCGACATCGAGATCACCCGCAATCACATGGCGAAGCCGCTCCGCTGGAAGAAGGACGACCCGTCGTTCGAGGGCACCGAATGGAGCGTCAAGAACCTCTTCGAGCTGAAGAACGCCCGCCGCGTGCTCATCGACGGCAACCTGCTCGAGTACAACTGGCCGCACGCGCAGAACGGCTTCGCCATCCTGTTCACCGTCCGCAACCAGGACGGCGGCGCGCCGTGGTCGGTCGTCGAGGACGTGACGTTCTCGAACAACCTCGTCCGGCATGTGGCCGCCGGCATCAACATCCTCGGGCGCGACGACAATCACGCGAGCCGGCAGACGCGGCGGATCGCGATCCGCAACAACGTCTTTCTCGACGTCGGGGGCCGCTGGGGCAACGGCCGGCTGTTTCAATTGCTCGACGGTGTGGCCGACGTCGTCATCGACCACAACACGGCGCAGCAGACGGGGAGCATCCTCTTTGCCGGCGACGGCGCGCCGCACACCGGTTTCGTGTTCCAGAACAACGTGATGCCGCACAACGAGCACGGCATCACCGGCTCGGGGACGGGCCCCGGGTCCCCGACGTTCGACCGCTACTTCCCGCGCGGGGTCGTGCGGCGCAACGTGCTCGCCGGCGGGCCGGCCGGCAGCTATCCGCGCGACAACTTCTTTCCGGCGACGCTCGAGCCACTGGCCGCGCGCGGCGGACAGAGCCTGCCGCGCCTCGGCCTGTCGCCGCCGTTCGCGGGCGCCGCCACCGACGGCCGCGATCCGGGCGCGGATGTCGGGGCGCTCGAGCGCGCGCTCGGTGAGCTCGCCAGCGTGGAACGGTTGCAGGCAGACGGTCCATCGGCCGGCACGATGGTCCGGCTGAAGCCGGACACTACGTACCAAGAAGGGATCGTGGCGTCCGGCTTTAGCCGGACCTCTGAATTCGTTTTCTGGGCTGCCGCGGCTCTCCTCGCCTACATCTACGTCGGCTACGCCCTCATCGCGGCACTTCGGGCCCGGCTGCGCCCGAAGGATCGCGTCCGTGCACCCATCGAGCCAAGCGTCTCGATCGTGGTGGTCGCCTACAACGAGGCGCAGCGGATTGCGGCACGCATCGAGAACCTGCTCGCGGTCGACTATCCGCAGGACCGTCTCGAGATCGTGATTGCCTCCGACGGCTCGAGCGACGAAACGGTAGACCGCGCTCGCGCGTACGCGGGATCCGTGGTCACGGTCCTGCCGTTTGCCGAACGGCGTGGCAAGGCCGCCGTCCTCAACGCCGTCGTGCCCGAGCTGCACGGCCAGATCGTCGTCTTCGCCGACGCACGGCAGCGGTTCGATCGCGGCACGCTCCGGGCGCTCGTCGAGAGCTTCGCCGATCGGCGCGTCGGAGCAGTGAGCGGCGAACTGGTGCTGACAGCCGGCGAAGGGACCGCCGCCGCGGGACGCGGCACGGCGTTCTACTGGCGCTACGAGAAATTCATCCGGTCGACCGAGGGGCGAGCGGACTCGACCGTCGGCGCCACGGGCGCCATCTACGCGATCCGGCGCGCGCTCTTCGAGCCGATTCCCGACGACACGATTCTGGATGACGTCGTGATCCCGCTGCGAATCGTCAAGCGGGGCTACCGCGTGCTCTTCGAGCCGCGCGCCCGCGCCTACGATCGCGCCTCGGCCACGGCACGCCAGGAGTTCGCGCGCAAGGCCCGCACGAGCGCCGGCACGTTCCAGGTCTTCGCGCGCGAACGGTGGCTGTGGAATCCGCGCCGGAACCGGCTGTGGTTCGAGACGATGTCGCACAAAGGACTGCGGCTGTTGCTGCCGCTCCTCCACGCGGCGCTCCTCGTGGCCGCGGCGGCCGTGGCACCGCGGGGCGGCATCTACGCGTGGGCGCTCGCCGCGCAGCTGCTCTTCTATGGAATCGCGATCGGGGGGTTCATGGGGCGGCAGCAGACGCGCCGGTCGCCGCTCGTCAGCATCCCGTGTGCCATCTGCCTGCTCAACTGGGCGACGGTCGTCGGCTTCATGCGCTTCGTGACGAACCGGCAGCGCGTCACGTGGGAGCGCGTCGCGGCGCCGAGCCGCCTTCCCACCTGAATCATGCGCACGTCCATCCGTGTGAGGTGTTCGACTTCACGACAACGGCCGAGGGGCCGATCGAGGTCACGCTGACTTGGAACGGCGCACCCCGCGCGCTCCGCGTGCAGTTGTACTGGGCAGGAGAAGGGCTGGCGCACGAGGACATCGCGCCGCCCAATGGGCCGTCGCGCATCTGGTTCCTTCGCCCCCGTATGGAGGCGGCCGCCTATCGGCTTCGTGTGGTCAGCCTCGAGCCCGACCACACGATTCCGTTCACGCTGACAGTCGCCTATTGAGCCGGAAACTTCCAGAACGGCCAGCCAGGGGCGCCCGGCTCCTGGAACGGCTCGGGCGCCGGCAACGCTGGTGGGTCGGCCACAGGCTCGGGTTCAGTCCCGGGCTCGGGTTCGGGAGCGGGCGATGGTTCCGGCGGCGCAACGGCCGACGCGTGCCCGCTTGTCAGGGCCACGCTGTCGACCGCAGCGTTCGCATCGAACAGCACCACGTGCATGCGCAGCGCGAAGCTCGCCCGCTCGCCGCTCGTGTAGAAGGCCGCCCCGTTCTTGAGATAACGGACGACGCCGTCCTCGACGGAGATGCCGAAGCGATCGCCGGCGCCGAAGCTCGTCTCGGTGCGATAGCTGCCCGATTCGCGGACCTCGGCGGTGCCGCGCTGCAGGCGGATGGCAAACTGGATGTCACCCGGTCCTGCGCCGATGCTGCCCCCGCCGAGCCCCACGAAGCGCAGCGTTCCTGCTTCAGGTGCCGCAAACTCGAGCACGCCCGATCCCGCAATCTGCTCCGCCGACACAGCCGACGCGTCCGGGCATCCATCGCAGCCGGCAGTCTTGATGAGCCCCGCTCCCCGGGCCGACACGTTGATGAGGCTCATCCAGCTGACCGAACCTGTGACAATCGGGCCCGGCGTCGGTGTCGGCGACGGAGACGGCGAGGGCGTCGGCGACGGGGTCGGTGCGGGCGCGCCACCGGAGACGCCAAGCTTGTTCTGCGGAATCCGGACGATGAACGCATCGTTCCGGTTCGTCCCCATGTTGGTCGTCCAGATGAAGTACTCGCCGGTGGGATCGAGATTGCCCTTCGGACGCTTGGAGTAATCGTCGCGGCCCCCGCCGGACGCGTTGAGATCGGTCATGTTCGGCGCGACGACCAGCACGTTGCGCGATCCGTCGAGCCGGAAGCAGACGATCTCGTTGACGCGCGGTAGATTGGTGCGCTCGGCGCTGCTGCTGCACGCCATCTGCTGCTCGACCGGCACACCGGGGCGGGCGTTCGTGTGCGAGACGTGGCCAAGCCCCGCCGACGCTTCCCAGTTGGTCAGGTTATAGACGATCGTGCCCTGCCCCGACGCCCGGAAGTCCTGACCGAAGCGCCAGACGCGTGCGGCGCCCGGCGTCGGGTTCATGTTGTCTTCGGCCACGAGATAGCCGTAGCCCATATCGGAGTGGCCGGCGGCGCCGTCGCGGTCGTAGAAGATCTGCTCGGCGTCCGTCTGCAGGTCGATGATGCGGTTGTCCTCGCCGTCGCGGCCGTCGACGTCCTCCTTGAGCAGCAGCCAGCGGCCGCTCTTGTCGATCTGGCACTCGTCGTAGTCGCCCTTGCGCGCGACGTACGTCGCCCGGCGCGTTGTCTCGTTGTAAGCGACGCAGCCGACCATGTTCCAGCTGCCGTCCTGCACGGTGGCCGAATGCACGCGGTCGTCGACGCTGGAGTGCATCTGCTTGATGTGCCGGTCCGCGCCCAGATGCTCCCGCACGTCGAACACCGTCTCCATCGTCTTCGAGACGACGTCATAGCGCAGCAGGCGCGTCGAGTCGTTGATGTACAGCGTGTTCTGGCGGCTCGCGCTGAAATACCACCCTTCGCCGGACGACCACGAGAAGGGACTGTCGGCGGGAAACAGGGGCCCCAGGTTCCGCGTCTCGCCCGTGTTCTTGTTGTAGCTGAACAGGGTCGGGCCGCTGCCGCCGCGACTGCGATCGAGGCCGAGGACGATCAGCATCGTGTCGCTGCCGGCGTGGTTGTTGATGTTCCGCCAGTAGGAGTAGCCGACGTAGTTCACGCAGTCGCCGCCGCCGCAGTCAGAGGCGTTGGTGAGGCGGATGCCTGTGGTCCCATAGGGCGACGGAAAGGTGAAGCGACCGCGCGCGGGGACGAACGACTGGATCTCGCCCGCCGACAGGCGAGGCCGCAGGCCGTTGCCCGTCGCCGACTCGGTGAAGCCGCCAGGCGCCTGCGCGAAGACAAGACCGCTCCGACCGAGCGGCAGCAGCAGGGCGACGAACAGGACGGCAGACGGGAAGATGCGCGTGACGGGGCGGCAAATATCCAAGAACAAAGGGGTCCCTCCGTGGTCGCAGTCCGCTCCCCTCGCGCGGACACACCGACCGCGTCGGGTCCGAATCGAGTGATGTCAGTTGTTCGGGAGGCGGACTGCCTGGCACCCCGTTGCGCAAGTGAAATGCCGCCACTTGCGACTTCGTGATCGGCAGGAAATGCTTGGAAAACGACGCGTTTCCGCGACGCCGGCAGGGGGCGACGCGCGATCGCGTGACGAAATCGTCAGCGGAAAATCAAAACTGTAAGTGGTGCAGCACCGTGCAGGCGCGTGAACGGGCTCCAGGGTGAGGCATCTGCCGTTAAGCCTTGCAGCTCAGCCATTTAGGGGCGCGCGCTTTGCACCCGCCCGCGCGGACGCCATGGATCGGCCGCTCCGCGTCGCAATCGTTGCCGCCTCGCCGCGCATTCTGGGGGGGCACGCCGTCCAGGCGCAGCGGATGCTCGAGGGCTGGCGCGACGACCCGCGCCTCGACGCCTGGCTGGTGCCGATCGACCCGATCCCGCCGCGGCCGCTCGCGCGTCTTCGCCGCGTCCGGTACGTCCGCACGATCGTCACACAGCTCACCTACTGGCCGCTGCTGCTACGCGAGCTCCGGCGCGCCGACGTGGTCCACGTCTTTTCGGCCGCCTACACCTCGTTTCTGCTCGCGCCGCTGCCCGCCGTCATCGCCGCACGCCTGCTTGGCCGGCCGGTCGTCCTCAACTACCACAGCGGCGAAGCGCCGGATCATCTGCGCCGGTCGCGCCTCGCTCGACGTGTGCTGCGCCGCGAGGTCGATCTGAACGTGGTGCCGTCGGCCTTTCTGCGCGACGTCTTCGCCTCGTTCGGGATTGTCGCGACGGTCGTCACGAACACGATCGATCTGTCGCGGTTCGCCTATCGCGTCCGCGATCCGCTCCGCCCGCACCTGCTGTCCACGCGCAACTTCGAACCGATCTACAACGTCGCCTGCGTGCTGCGCGCGTTCGCTCGCGTCCAGGCGGCACGTCCCGACGCACGCCTCACGCTGGTCGGTTCCGGATCCGAAGAGGCGGCGCTAGGCGCGCTGGCCGCCTCGCTTGCGCTCCGGCACGTGACCTTCGCCGGCCGCGTGCCCCCGTCCGAGATTGCGCGCTACTACGCCGAGGCCGACATCTACGTCCAGTCACCGGCCATCGACAACATGCCGCTCTCGGTGCTCGAAGCGTTCGCAAGCGGGCTGCCGGTCGTCTCGACGCGCGTGGGCGGCGTGCCCTCGATGCTGACCGACGGCGTGCATGGACTGCTCGCCCCGCCCGATGACGATGCCGCGATTGCGGATTGCGTGCTGAGGCTGCTGGCCTCGCCGGCCGAGGCGCGGCGGCTGGCTGCCGCCGCGCGCGAGACCTGTGCCCGGTGCGAATGGCCGATCGCACGCGAAGGCTGGCTCGTCGCGTACGAGTCGGTCCTGAACCGTGGGCAGCGCGTCAGGACGGTTGAGCCCTCCCGCGAATGCGTCTGAACCGACTCTCGCTGGCCCGCCTGCGCCGCCTGACGCGCGCCGAGGTGTCGTGGCGTGCGCGGCAGACCGCCCGTATCGGCATTCAACGGCTCGGCGTCCGGCTTCGTCGGTCCGAGTGGTGCCGCGGCACCCTGCCGGCGCTCCTCGCCGATGGCGTGCTCGATCGCGCGCTGCAGAGACGCGCCTCCGACGCGGACTGGCACGCGGCGCACGTCGAGCTGGTGCAGCAGCTTCGCGAGCGGACCGCGAGGTTTGCGCTCGATCCCGCGCGGCGGGCCGACCTCGGTCGGGCCATCCTCGAGCGCTGGCCCGCGGCTGGCGCCGGCGCGGCGAAGCAGGCGGACGACCTGATTCATGGGCGCTACGACCTGCTCGGCTACCGCGGTCTCACCTGCACGAGCGCTGCGGGCGTCGTCGACTGGCACGCCGATCCGGTGCACAAGCGCCGGGCGCCGCTCGCCTTCTGGGCAGATGTCCCGTACCTCAATCCCGTCCTTGGCGATCACAAGGTGATATGGGAGTTGAACCGCCATCAGCACTGGCTGCGTCTCGGTCGCGCCTGGTGGCTCACCGATGACGACCGGTACCGCCGCGCGATCGTGGACCAACTCTATGGGTGGCTCGCGGCAAACCCACCGCTCGTCGGCATCAACTGGGCAAGCATGCTCGAGATCGCGCTCCGGGCGATCTCGTGGACGTGGACGCTGCATCTTCTCCTGGCGGCAGACGGGATCCCGGATCCCGGCGAGAAGCCCTGGCTCATCGACCTGCTCGTCGCGCTCGACCGGCAGCTGACGCACGTCGAACAGAATCTGTCGGTCTATTTCAGTCCGAACACGCACCTGACGGGCGAAGCGCTGGCGCTCTACGTCGTCGGTGTGGCGTTGCCGGAGCTGGCGTCGAGCTCGCGCTGGGCCGAGACCGGCCGCGCCATCCTGCTGCAGGAAATCGAGCGGCAAATCCACGACGACGGCGGGCACGCGGAGCGGTCGACGCACTACCAGCGCTACACGCTCGACTTCTATCTCATGGCGTTCATCACGGCCATGCGCGATGGCGACGTCGAAGCCGCCGCGCAATTCCGCGGCGCGGCCTCACGGCTGGCGGCATTCACGCGAACGATCGCGGATGACGACGGGCGGCTGCCGCTCATCGGCGATGACGATGGCGGCATGTTGTGGCCCCTGACGGGCCGCGCGTGCCACGACGTGCGCGACTCGCTCGCGCTCGCAGCGCTGCTGCTCGACCGGTCCGATCTGGCGCCCTGGGGCCTTCAGGAGGAGGTCTTCTGGATCGCGGGCCGCCGCGCGCTCGATCCCGACACGTCCTCGCACCTTCGCACCGTCGCACCGTCGGACGCACCGTCGCACTCTCGCACCGTCGCACCGTCGCACCCTCTGCCCTCTCGCACGTTTCCCGACACCGGCTATGTCGTCATCCGCGACCCGTCGGGCAGCCATGCGGTGTTCGACGTGGGACGCCAGGGATTCCTCAACGGCGGGCACGCGCATGCCGACGCGCTCGCGATCACGCTGGGGCTTGCCGGCCGGCCGTTGCTCGTCGATCCGGGCATGTCGACCTACACGGTCGACGCGCGCGTGCGCGACCGGCTGCGCAGCAGCATGAGCCACAACACGGTGACGCTCGACGAGCGGTCGCAGGCCATTCCGTCCGGCCCATTTCACTGGCGGACGCACGCCGACGCACAGCTCGCCGCCTGTCGGCACAATCCGGCGTTCGACTGGGCGGAGGCGTTTCACGACGGGTACACGCCTCTCCGCCACCGCCGCACGCTGCTGCGCGCCGGCGGGTGGCTCATCGCAGACGAGATTCTCGCCGGGTCCGGACCCGTCACCGCGAGCGCGCACTGGCACTTCGATCCCTCGTGGATGCTGCGAGAGGACGGACCGGGCCGGCTCGAAGCCACGCATGCCGACGGAACAGCGGTGTGGCTCCTGTACGACGGCGGCGACGGGTCGCTCGTCCACGGCGACGAGGAGTCGGGACTCGGATGGTTCGCGCCGGTCTACGGGACGCTCATCCCGACGTGGGCCGCGCGGGTCACGCGGCGCGCGCCGGCGCCGCTTGTGTTGCTGACGTGGATCGCCGAAGCGAGCGACTCGACGAGCCACGCGCCGCGCCTCGAGCGTCTGGCGCCCGCGGCCGATCCCGGTGGAGTCGCGATCGGCGCGCGCGTGAGCGACGGGCGGCGCACCTCGGTGTTTCTGCTGCGACCTGGCGAGCCGCCCTCACAGGAGGCGCGCGGCGGCGGCACCTCCGACTATCAGACCGACGCGCGTCTGCTCCACTACACCGACGCCGGTCGACTGCTGGTGCTCGATCTGATTGACGCGAGCCACGCGACGGCGCTCGGCGACGGGTGGATCAGCGTCTCAGCCAGCGAGCCGGTACCCGATCTGCACATCGCGCTCGCCGACGAGACGCTTGATGTCGCCGCGTCAGCGCCTCCCCCGCAGCTCCGGATTCAGGGCGACGGCCTCGCGGCGATCCGGCGTGTCCTGCTCAATCGTCGCGAGATGCCGCTCCCCTCCACCCATCACCGCGACTCGGTCGTCATCTACGCGGTCGACTGGCCTGCCGACGACCGCAGGGCTGCAGCCCCCCTACCTCTGCCCGGACACGCTCCGGGTGTGCCTTTTGCTGCCCTGCCGTAAGGGCGGCGCGCCGGGCGCGTCCAGTGCCCTCGAGGGGAGCCGTGGCAATGAATTGGAGCAATCGTCTACGTACTTGCTGCATTGTTTTCATCTTCTCGCTGGCTGCGCTGGTAGGCGCGTGCGGCAGCGTGGAGGAGTCGCCTACCGGCCCGACCCCGGTCGATGCGCCGCAGCCCACGACTCCCCCAGCCCCTGCGCCTCAGCCAGCGCCGGCGCCGGCTCCCACCCCCACCCCCGCGCCGAGCGGCCCCGCGTCGTTCTCGGTCACGGTCACGCCGAACCCGGTGCCCTGGAGCAGCGAACCGGTGCCGAACTGCACGCTCGCCAACCGCTGGCACTACGACCAGATCGTCGAGAACACCGGCGAGCGCCGCGTGACGGTGAGCGACCGCGAGGACTTCTTCGACGGCGTCAAGGTCAGCACGCGCAGCGGCCTCGGCATCGTGCTGGAGCCGGGCGCCGAGACGAGCATCCGCACGCGGTGGTGCAGCGCCACCAACTCGGAACATCGTGCGCAGACGAACTGGGTCGGAACCGATGATGCGGGTGCACCCGTCACCGTCACCGGGGCGGCGGTGCGGCTGCTGCCGCGGTCCTGACGTGGGAAGGACGTACCAGTAAATGTGCGGCATCGCCGGGTTCGCAGGGACACGACCGCTGGCACCGGACGCCGAGGCTCGCGCGACGCGCATGCGCGACATCCTCGCGCATCGCGGACCCGACGGTGCCGGCCTCTGGACCGATGACCACGCGTCCCTCGCCCACCGGCGTCTGAGCATCGTCGATCTCGCCGGCGGCCACCAGCCGCTCGCCAACGAAGACGGCCGCATCTGGGTGACCTACAACGGCGAGATCTACAACCACCGCGAGGTCCGCGCCGTGCTCGAGGCCGCCGGCCATCGGTACCGCACGCGGTCGGACACGGAAACGATCGTCCACGCGTACGAGCAGTGGGGCGACGACTGCGTGCACCGCCTCCGCGGGATGTTCGCGTTCGCGCTCTGGGATGGCCCGAAGCGCCGGCTGCTCGTCGCGCGCGACCGGCTCGGCATCAAGCCGCTCTACTGGGCGCGCGCGGGCGATCTGCTGCTCTTCGCGTCGGAGATCAAGAGCATTCTGGCGAGCGGCCTGGTGCCGGCCGCGTGCAACACTCGGTGCCTGCCGGAGCTGCTCGCCACGCGCTCTACCTCCGGCAGCGACACGCTCTTCACGGGCATCTACAAGCTGCTGCCCGGGCACCGGCTCGTCTTCGAGAACGGCAGCATCCGCATCGAGCAGTACTGGGACGTGCCGCGCGACGGCGCGGATCCGGAGCTCGAGCGCCTGGACGACCGAGCGCTCGTGGAGCGGTTCCGGGCGCTGCTCCAGGAGTCGGTGCGTCTGCGGCTCATGGCGGATGTGCCGCTCGGGATGTTCCTCTCGGGCGGCATCGACAGCAGCGCGGTCGCGGCGCTGATGGCGCGCGAGATGGACCGGCCGGTCCAGACCTTCTCGGTCGCCTTCGCCGAGCGCGACTGCAGCGAGCTCGCGTATGCGCGTCAGGTCGCCCGCGCGATCGGTGCCGATGCCCGCGAGGTGGTCATCGACGCGCGCGACTTCTTCGACGCGTTGCCGCGCCTCGTCTGGCACGAGGACGAGCCGATCGCGCACCCGTCGAGCGTGCCCCTCCACTTCGTGTCCGCGCTCGCGCGGCAGCACGTGAAGGTGGTGCTCACCGGCGAAGGGAGCGACGAGCTGCTTGCGGGGTACGGGAAGTACTGGCGCGCGCTCGTGAACTGGCGCGCGGGCCGGGCCTGGACCAGCGCCGTCCCGGCGCCGTTGCGATCCGCGCTCGGTGCGGGCCTCGTGCCGCGTCTGCCGGGTCGACTCGGGACGCTCGCGCGGCGCTCGTTTCTCGCGCGTCCCGCGCGGCCGGCGGAGATGTTTCTCGATGCGTTTGCGGCAATGCCGCTCGACCAGCAGCGGCGGCTGCTGCACCCCTCCCTGCTCGCGGGTGCCGCACCGTACGCGCCGTCGCTCGACTACTTCGCCCGCGTCACCGGGCGGAGCAGGCTGCTCGATCGGCTGCTCTACATGGACATCAAGACGTATCTCGTCGAGCTGCTGATGAAGCAGGACCAGATGAGCATGTCGACTTCCATCGAGAGCCGCGTGCCCTTCCTCGATCACGTGCTCGTGGAGTTCGTCGCGCGTCTGCCGGCGCGGCTGAAGCTGCGGCGGCTGGAGACGAAGCGCATTCTGCGGAAGGCGATGGTGGGCCTCGTGCCGTCCGACATTCTCACGCGCCGCAAGATGGGCTTCCCGGTGCCGTTCGCGGCGTGGGTGCGCGGACCCTGGCACGAGACGGCGCGAGCCGTGTTGCTCGATCGGCGCACCCGCGAGCGCGGGCTCGTCGATCCCGCGGCGGTCACTGGCCTCCTCGACGCCCATCGCAGCGGCCGCGTGGCCGGCGGCGACGCCATCTGGGCGCTCGTCAACCTCGAGCTCTGGCACCGCACGTTCATCGACGGCGGCGGCATTCAAACACTTCCATGAGGATTCCCCTATGAGGATTTCGGTTTTCGGGCTCGGCTACGTCGGAAGCGTCTCGGCGGCCGCGTTTGCCGGCGACGGACACGACGTGATCGGCGTCGACGTCAACGAGGACAAGGTCCGCGCGATCAATGCCGGACGCAGCCCGATCGTCGAGCCGGGCCTCGCCGAGCTCCTGCGCGCGGGCGTAGAGGCCGGGCGTCTGCGCGCCACCACGGACGCGGCTGAGGCCATCCACGGGAGCGACGTGTCGCTCATCTGCGTCGGAACGCCTAGCCAGCGCAACGGCAGCCTCGATCTCACCTATCTCACGCGCGTGTGCGAGCAGATCGGGACCGTGCTGCGCGACAAGGACTCGTACCACGTGGTCACGATCCGGAGCACGGTTCTGCCCGGCACGACGCACGGCCGGCTGATTCCCGCGCTCGAGGCGACCTCCGGCAAGCGCTACGGCGACGGCTTCGGCGTCTCGGTCAATCCCGAGTTCCTGCGCGAAGGGACGGCGCTCGCCGACTTCCGCCAGCCGCCGCTCACGCTCATCGGCCACAACCATGCCGTGGATGCGGCCCCGGCCGCCGCGCTCTACCAGCACCTGCCGGCGCCGGTCTACCACACGAGCATCCGCGTGGCGGAGATGCTCAAGTACGTCAGCAACGTCTGGCACGCGGTGAAGATCGTCTTCGCCAACGAGATCGGCAACCTCTGCAAGCGCCTGGAGGTCGACTCGCACGAGGTGATGGACATCTTCTGCTCGGACGCGAAGCTGAATCTGTCGCCCTATTACCTGCGGCCCGGCTTCGCCTTCGGCGGCTCCTGCCTGCCGAAGGACATCCGCGCGCTGCAGTACCGCGGCAAGGAGATGGATCTCGAGCTGCCGCTCATCAACGCGCTCCTCGGCAGCAACCGGCTCCAGGTGCAGCACGCGATCGATCGCATCGTCGAGACCGGCCGGAAACGGATCGGGCTGCTCGGCTTCAGCTTCAAGGCGGGCACCGACGATCTCCGCGAAGCGCCGATGGTGATTCTCGCGGAGGCGCTCCTCGGCAAGGGGTATTCGCTGGCGATCTACGACCGGAACGTGTCGCTCGCACGGCTGGTCGGCGCCAACAAGCAGTACATCGAAGAGCAGATACCGCACCTGTCGCGCCACCTCTGCGACTCGGTCGACGAGCTGCTCGATCGCTCGGACGTCGTCGTCGTCGGCAACGCGGATCCCGAGTTTCCCGCTGCGGTCGAGCGGGCCCGCCCGGATCACATCGTCGTCGATCTGGTGCGCCTGCCGCTCGACTTCAGCAGGGTCCGCGCGCGCTATGACGGAATCTGTTGGTAGCGACGCTCAATGTCTTTCTCACGTGGTGGGGCGCGCTGCTGCTGGGCGCGCTCGATTCCTCGGTGGTGTTCTTCATGCCCTTCGGGATTGATGCGCTGGTGATCTACCTCGCCGCCCGCGATGAGCGGCTGTTCTGGCTGTACCCGCTGCTGGCCACGGCCGGGTCGCTCGCCGGCGCCGCCGTGACGTTCTGGATCGGCTACAAGGCGGGCGAGGCGGGGCTCCATCGATTCGCGCCCGTGCGGCGCCTCGAGCGGCTTCGACAGCGGGTGCGCACCGGCGGCGCGGTGGCGCTGGCGGTTCCCGCGCTGCTGCCGCCGCCGTTTCCGCTCACGCCCTTCATCCTCACGTGCGGCGCGCTGCAGGTCAGCCGCCGCATCTTCTTTCCGACATTCGCGCTGATGCGGCTCGCCCGCTTCAGCGCCGGGGCCGCACTGGCGCGCATCTACGGACGCGGGGTGCTCCGCGTGATGGAGTCCGAGGCCTTTCAGTTCGCGATCGCAGGATTCATCGCGATGGCCGTGGCCGGTACGATCGCCTCCGCCATCCTCCTCTGGCGCAACACGCACGCCCGGCGGCCCGCAGCCGCCCGATCACCGAACCGATTTCCACTCCCGCGTGCGGGCGTACGCGCGCGCGAAGCACGCCTCGGCGCGCGCCTCGGCATCCCGCTGTGCCGGCGCCGAAATCGCGAGCGTCAGCTCCGCATCGGACGGACAGCGGATATCCCGGCGCGCGTCCGCCGCCGGCGGCGCGCTGCCGCGCGCGAAATAGCGCGCGGCGCCCACCCGAACCCACCGGGGACGTTCTGCCAGGGCCGGCGCGACCAGGAGCTCGGCCACCGCGGTCCGGATCGCCGATTCGACGCCCTCGCGCTGCGCGAGGAGCGGCGCCGGAACGAGATCGATCGAGGTCCCGTCGGCGACGCTGCTGACCCACCACGGACGGCCGGTGGCTTGACGAAAGCTCTCGAGCGACGCGTGGATGCGGAGGGTCATCGGCGCGACCGAGACCCCGAGGGTCCGGCCGAGCGCGTCGTGCGCAGCCGCGGTGAGCCGCTCCACTTCCGCCGCGTCGACCGAGGAGACCGATGGCACTTCCACGGTGATGCTCGCGCGACCGGCCGCGCGCGGCGGGTCTGACTCGCCCGCGATTGTGCGCTCGGCGAGACCCGCCCGACGTACCCCGTCGTAGGCCGGGTCTCGCGGCGCGGACGAGCCCGCCGCCGCAGACCCGGCCAGCTGCGTCAGTACCAGCCCCGGGTAGTACCGAGCGAGGATTGCCTGTGCGTTCTCGCCGCGTTCGGCGCGCCGCCCCGCACCGATGACGCACATGCCGACGCCGTGCCCGTACCCGCGGCCGGTGAACCGCAGCGTGCTGCCGCGCCGCTCGATCGTGAAGGCGGTGCTGCGCAGCACGGTCGTTCCGAGCGCCGCGCGGAACTGGTCGCCCGCGATCACATCGGGAAAGAGGCCCGGCAGCTGGAGGCGCGCCGCCCGGCCCGAGGCGCTCCGCTCGTCGACACGCACGTCGCGCAACCGACCGTCGAAGCCCACACGCTCCAGCGACCGCTGCACGTGGGCGATGGTGAGCTCGAGCATCCACGGCGCGTCGTCTGCGTGCACGTCGTCTGGCGCTGCGACCAGGTAGGGATAGCTGAGGCCCGGCCACACCTCTCCGGCGCTCTCGGAATACCCGCCGCACGACGCCGAGTAAAAGAGCTCCGCGGGTGCGCCGCTATACGTGAGAAGCTGGCCCGCGGTGGCGAGCGTCGCCCGCCGTGACGCGGCTGTGGCGGTGCGCGGCACCTGGCAATGCGTGCCGTCGCAGAGATCGAAACCCTCGCGTGCGTGGCGCCCCGCGTTCGCGAGCGCATACGTGCGAATGGCGATGGCCAATGCCTGCTGCGCCGCCTCCGCCGCACGCGGCTCGCCCTCGCCCGCCAGCACGCGTGCGACATAGACCTCCAGCGGGAGCTCGATCACCGGTCCGCGGCCGCCCGCGGCCGGTCCGACGCGAACGACGCGCCCCCGGCTGAGCGCCTCGAGCTGCGCGTCCGTGACGTCGCCCTGCGCGGATACGAGCGAGGTGACCGCGACGACCGCCGCGACCCGGGCTACAGCTTGCGTGTGCATCCGGGTCGGCACCGGCACGGAATCACGTGCTCGCCGTCGGTGTGATAGTCGTAGGTCAGCTCTTCACCGCGTTCGATGTGGCGCGCCGCGCGGATCCAGATCGTGTGGTCCACGATCTCGGTGTAGCAGTTCGGCTTGCAGGCGTGGTTGATGAACCGCGCGATGTTGCCGCCGACGTCGGCGTCGCGCACCCACCGCCCGTTGACGGTGAAGCACCAGATCTCGCCACGCTTGAGGTAGCGCGTCTCGCGCGTCAGGCTCTCGCGGTGCGTGATCAGCTCGCCGGCGTAGTCGATGATCCGCTTGTTCTTCGCGATCGGCTCGAGCGCGAACACGCCCCAGCCGTGCAGCTTCGAGCGGCGCCGCGCGATGCGCGGCGGCCGCGGGCTCCCGGGCATGCCGGACCACAGGATAACAAAGGTAGATGGTCGTTCGGTGGCGACCCAGCTACCGAGCCGCCTATAATGGTCGCCACATGGCTGCTACCGGCGTTGTCGCGCGTGACGTGATCCAGGCGTGGGGCCGCATTCTCGCGGGCTATCGACCCAACTTGTCGGTCGAGATCACCAAGGAATGCCCGCTCCAGTGTCCCGGCTGCTACGCCTACGGCGACAGTCACCTCGGCGGTGACGTCACGCTCCGCGGGCTCTCGGATTTTCGCGGTCAGGAACTGATCGAGCGCTTCATGGCGCTCATCGATGGCCACCGCCCGCTGCACGTGTCGATTGTGGGGGGAGAGCCCCTCGTACGGTACCGCGAGCTCGGCGTGATTCTGCCTCAACTCGCCGCCCGCGGGATTCACACGCAGCTCGTGACGAGCGCCGTACGGCCGATTCCCGTCGAATGGGCGCAGCTCGAACGGCTCCAGATCGTCGTCTCGATCGACGGGCTTCAGCCGGAGCACGACGCTCGGCGTACGCCGGCGACCTACGACCGCATCCTCAAGCACATCGTCGGGCACCAGATCACCGTGCACTGCACGGTGACGAGGCAACAGGCGCGGCAGGAGGGCTACCTCGAGCAGTTTCTGCGCATGTGGCAGGACAATCCGCATACACGGCTGATCTGGGTGAGCTTGTACACGCCGCAGAGGGGAGAAATCTCGGCCGAACGGCTGACATCGACTGACCGCGCGCGCGTCATTGCCGACCTGCGGCGGCTCCGATTGCAGATTCCCAAGCTGCAGATGCTCGATGGAATGCTGAATGTGTATGCCCGGCCGCCGCAGTCGCCGGAAGACTGTGTGTTCGCACAGACGACGACCTGCGTCTCCTCGGATTTCGAGCGGCGCATCATGCCATGCCAGTTCGGCGGCGACCCCGACTGCAACAACTGCGGCTGTATCGCGTCGGCTGGCCTGGAAGCGATCGGCCGCCACCGCCTGAAGGGCGGCCTGCAGGTGGGGCGGATCTTCTACGCGTCGCTCCACGTCGGCCGCGCGGTCTCGCGCCTGCGCTCGAACGGCACTCGGGACGGCCTGAGGGCCGCCGAGGAGCGCTCCTCGGCGTAAGCGCTCATCCCTCTGGAGCCATCGCCGCCACGTCGTCGGCCGCGGCGAGCTTCTGGTCCTTTTCGAACTGCTTCTGCTCTTTCCGGCCGACGTCGGTCCTGGCCCAGTCTTCCTCGAAGACCTCCTGGAGCCGCTTGACGAGGACCGGATCGCGGACGATGAGGCCGACCTCGCGCCGGCCGTCCAGCTCGAGTGCGCGCAGGCTCTGACTGCCGACGAACACCGCGTCGCCGTCGCGAATCAACGCACGCACGTGCAGCCGCAAGCCCGGCAGCTTCTGCACTTTGAGGGCGCCGCCTCCCCTGCCCGCCTTCCCCAGCACGCGGACGTCGACGCCCGCCTTCGCCCGAAGCTGAAGCAGCCGCAGCATCGACACGTCCGTGAGCCTCGGGTCGTAGATCGCGAGCGATTTCTTCGCCCGCTTGATGAAGGTGGCGAGCTGCTCGCGTGCGTTCTCCGGGCTGACCACGAACTCGTCGACGAGCGGCTCGAACTCCTGCCGCGTCGCGTCGGCCTCGAACAGCCGCAGCGCCTCCTGGACCAGGCGGCGATCGCGCGTGACGACACCGAAGCTGCGGCTCTTGATGTCGATGGCCGTGTAGTTGAAGCCGTACACGTGCAGCGCCTCACGATCGAGGATCATGAGCTTGCCGTGATACCGAACCAGGTCGTCCCCGGTGCGGCTGACCATGACGCCGCTGGCGAGCATCCGGTCCTCGAGTTGCCGCAGCCGTTTATCGGGGCCTGTGTGGGTATGCGCGACCAGCGCGCGGACGGTGACGCCCCGGCCGACGGCCGCCTCGAGCGCCTTCTCGATCGCTTTCAGATCGAGCCGGAAGATGATGACGTCGACGGTCTTCTGCGCGCCATTGATGGCGGCGAGCACGGGTTCGAGGCCATCGGCCGGCTCGACGATAACGTCCACATCAGTAACCCTGCAATAAGCTGGCCGCCTACTCTATTCCCACAGCCACGCCGCGCCGCGCACGCCGCTCGAATCGCCGTGCCGCGCCTTCACGAGCCGCGTCGCCACCGTATCGGAGAACACGTACGGCGACCAGAGGCGCGGGACGCTCGTGTACAGCCGATCGATGTTGGAGAGTCCGCCGCCCAGGACGATCACGTCCGGATCCAGCACGTTGATGATCGACGCGAGGCCGCGCGCCAGCCGCCCTTCGTAGCGCTCCAGCGCCGCCGACGCGCCACGGTCGCCGGCGGCCGCCTGCTCGGCGATCTCCGCCGCCGTGCGCGTCTCGCCCGTTGACCGCGCATAGTCGGCCTGCAGCCCCGGCCCGGAGAGAAACGTCTCGATGCACCCCCGCCGGCCGCAGTAGCACGCCGGACCAGGCCGCTCGTCGTCGGCCGGCCACGGCAGCGGGTTGTGCCCCCACTCCCCTGCCACGGCGTTGACGCCGACCACGATCTGCCCCCGCACGACGATGCCACCGCCGGTCCCGGTGCCGAGGATCACGCCAAACACCACCTCCGCACCGGCGGCCGCGCCATCGGCCGCCTCCGAGACCGCAAAGCAGTTGGCGTCGTTCGCCATGCGAATCGGGCGATCGAGCCGCCGCTCGAGATCCGTCTGCAGCGGTCGGCCAATCAGCCACACCGAGTTGGCGTTCTTGACGAGCCCGGTCGCGGGCGACATCGTGCCGGGAATGCCGATCCCGACTGAGGCGCTCTGTCCGAGCTCCGCTTCCAGGTGTCGCACCAGGCCGACGACGGCATCGATCGTGGCCGCATGGTCGCCACGAGGCGTGTCGAGACGCCGGCGCGCGAGCTCGCGGCTGCCGTCGAGCGCGACGGCCTCGATCTTGGTCCCCCCGAGATCGATCCCAATTCTCATCTGGACACGCCGGGTCTGCGGCCGATGGATCCTAACGGCCGCGAGACCCGGCCTACGTACCTACGTATCGTACGTACGTACGTCCGGGTGACGTCGTACGGAGGGCGGGTCTCGCCGCGCTCATGATCGCAGGCGCGGCAGACCCGCCGGATCATTCGTAGTACTTCCGGTACATGCCGCGGCGGAAGATCCAGCCGCCGAGCGGCCCCAGCCACTGCAGCACGTAGCGCATGTAGCCGAGATCCATCATCTCGATCAGGTTGCCGTCCATGTCGCGGGCGAAGAAGAACCAGTGCCCGCGCGGCGAACGCTCCGGAGGACTGACGCACTCGACGCCCCTGCGCTGCAGGTACTCGTACCAGCGATGCGTGTTCCGCACGTTCATCGAGAAGTGCGTCAGCCCGACGCGATTCCATGGAATGGCCGCCGGCGGGAGCTGCGGCTGAAATTCGAAGATCTCGATCACGGCCCCGCCAGGGATCCGGATCCAGCCGATCTTGCAGCGAGGCGCCTCTCCTGCCACCTTGAAGAACGCGCGCACGCGCTCCGGCGGCGTGTCGGCCACCCCGACGAGCGGACAGCCGAACACGTCCCAGTAGAAGCGAACCGCGCGGTTGAAGTTCGACACGGTGATGCCGACGTGGCTGAAGGATCGCGCTTTCACCGGAGCGTCTCTCCTAGTCGAGATAGGTCTCTTTGATGTGGTCCGCCGTCCGCAGCGCCTGGGCGACGATGGTGAGCCCGGGATTGACCGCGGCAGACGAGGGGAAGAACGACGCGTCGACGACGAAGAGGTTCTCGACGTCGTGCGTGCGGCAGTAGGGATCGAGGACCGACGACCGCGGATCGGTGCCGAAGCAGAGCGTGCCGCACTGGTGCGTCGTGTTGCGGTCGCGGTGCGAATGCGCGACGACCACCCAGAAGCCGAGCCGCCGCAGGATGCGCTTCATCTCGAACACGAGCCGGGCGTGGGCGCGCATGTTGTTCGGCTGGTAGTGGAGGCGGATGCGGCCGTCCCCCTCGACTGTAATCCGGTTGTCATCGTGCGGCAGATCCTCGGAGATCGCCAGCCAGTCGACGCCGCGCGCCACCCACGCGTCGTACGCCCAGCGCGGAATCCAGGGCGCCACGGTCTGGGCCATCACGCCATGCGTGCGCCCCTGCGACTGGATCTGGCCCAGCGGGTATCCCCCGTCCGGCCCGCGCAGGTAGAAGTCGTTGATCGCGACGGTCTTCTGAAACACGCTGTCGTTCCGCCGGAACGGATGGAACCCCTGCATCATCGTCGCGAGATGGGCCATGTAGCGGCGGCCGACCAGACCCGAGGCGTTCGCGAGACCGTCGGGATGCTTGTCGTTCGCCGATCGCAGGAGGAGCGCCGCCGAGTTCACCGCGCCGCACGAGACGACGACGAGCGGCGCCTCCACGCGGATCGTCTCGCCGTTGCGGCGGACCTCGACGGCTTCGACCCTCCGGCCCGAGGGGTCGGTCACCAGCCGCTCTGCGAACGCCCCGGTCCAGAGCGTCACGTGTGCCCGCGTCGTCGCCGGCGTGACGCAGCAGATGTCCGCGTCGCTCTTCGCGCGTACCCGGCACGGGAACGAGTTGCAGGTGTTGCAGAGGATGCAGCCGTCGTCCTCGCCCGGCCGCAGCAGCCCGAGCGGCAGCGGCGACGGCCGCAGTCCGAGGCCGCGCAGCCGCTCGACGATCTCGGCCATGACCGGCTCGTGCGGCACGGGGCTGTACGGGAACGGTCCGCGCAGCGCTTCCGTGGGATCGAGACCGTGCTGGCCGCGTACGTGATACAGGCGTTCGGCGCGCTCGTAGTAGGGCTCGAGCGTCTCGTACCGGATCGGCCACGCCGGCGAGACGCCGTCGGCGTGCTCGACGGCCTCGAAGTCCTCCCGCCGCAGACGGTAGAGCACGCTGCCCCAGAACTTCGTGTTCCCCCCGACGCAGTAATGCGTGTACGGCTGAAACTCGCGTCCCGCCCGGTCGATCCACCGCTCGCGCACGCGGTAGCGGAGGTGCTTCCAGACCGCCTCCGGGTCCCAGTTCTCGGTCTCCTGAGGGATGAAGTCGCCGCGCTCCAGCACCAGGATCCGCGTCGGCGAGTCGGCGAGCGCGTATGCCATGGTGCCGCCGCCGGCCCCGCTGCCGATGATCACGATGTCGTAGCGCTCGCGTTGCATGCGGGATGTCGATCGCGCCTCTAGCCGACCGCGGCCACGCCGATCCGTTCGCTGGTGTAGATCTGGTCCATGAGCCGCTGATCGTCGATCGCGCGCTCGAGACTCATTTCCGGCGTGGCTCCGGTCCGGATCGCCTGAAGAAAATCGCAGTACATCGCCGTGTACCCGCGGATGTCGCGAAACCCGGGAAAGAGCAGACGCGGCCGTCCATTGCCGCGCACCAGCACGAACAGACCGTTCGACTCGAACGTGATGATCCCCTCGCGGCCGTACAGCTTCGAGAGCCGCAGGCCGCGCAGCAGCGACGGGATCTCGCGCGAGTAATAGAGCGACCCGACCGCCCGATTGTCGTAGCGGAACGCGACGAGCATGCTCTTGACGCGCCGGTCGGGGCCGTCGCGCGTCACCGACGGACGATAGCCGTGCGCCATGGCGATCCGCGGCCCGAGGCTCCCGGCGATGTGCAGCCAGTGGACGCCCTCTTCGAAGAAGGCGTCCCCGCCGGCGACCTCCTCGTCATTGCGCCAGTCGTCGGCCGTCTTCAGCCGCTTGACGATCGTCGCAAAGTAGGCGAACACCATCTCGCCGATCGCGCCCTCGCGCAGCAGCCGGCGCAGGCAGACGGCCAGCGGCTTGTAGTGGTCGTTCTCGCCCACCAGGACCACACGGCCGGCGCGGTCGCGCGCCTCGACCGCGGCGCGGTACTCGGCCATGCGGCAGAACGCCGGCTTCTCGACGAAGCGCGGCGGCACGGCGACGACGACCGCGTCGATGCGCGGATCCTCGAGCGCGGCGCTGTAGGTGCCGTACGCCGCTTCGCCGCGAAAGCGGGATCGAAACTCTTCCGCCTTCATGCGGTCGCGGCTCGCGTAGCTGCAGACGATGTCCCTGCGGAGCGCACGCAGATACCGGCTGTGCACGCGCGTGATGAAACCGCAGCCGAGAAAGGCGAGGCGCAGGGGCCCGGGCATCGAAGAAGATTACCGCGGACGACTGTCGTGACAGAAGTAGCGTAAGTCAATGACGGGATCGACGGCCGTCGCCGATCGAGCGCCAGGCGCGCGCGGCAGGTGATACACGATGGACCCGCCGAATTCCTCACGGATCGAGGCGCCCCACCGCTCGAGGAACGCCGTATCAGTCCGGCGTGCCTCCTCGGACCCGACCCAGATCACCACGTCCAGGGATCGCCCTCCGCGCGCGGCCTTGAGAGAGTCGAAGCAGAAGAAGCCCAGGTCGAACACCAGGTATTTGAAGTGCGGTGGACTGTAGCCGCTGTAGCCGTTCATCACCGGCCGTCCGTGCGACATCGCCCGGTACATCGCCGCCGCGTCATCCATGTGGCTGCGGCGCGGGAGCTCGACCACGAGATCGCCCCTCAACGCCACCCGAATCGGCTGCGGCACGTCGATGACCGGCACGACGGCCCATCCATCGACGACCAGTGCCGCCGCGATGAGCGCAGTCCACGCCTGCGCGACCGGTGTCGGCTTCCGCATCAGCCGGGTCACCGCCGTCGCGGTCACGACCGCGAGGCACAGCACGGTGATCGCGAGAAACAGCGCGGGCGCGCGCGTGGCGTCGAAGCCGGGCAGCGTCATCAACCACGCATACGGCGACTCGTCCCAGAAGCGGTCACCGCCGATCCGGCCGACGGGACCGAGCGAGAGCATCGTGGCCACCACCGCACCCGTGGCGTACAGGCCGGCCGCCGATCCGGAGCGGACGAGCGCCGAGAACCGTGTGGAGATCAGCGCCGCAACGAGCAACAGCTGCACGGCGACGCCCACAGCCATATATGGGCGCGACATGCTGATCTCGAGCGGCCCGAGCGTCAGGACCCACGGGCCCCGCAACCAGTAGAGACCGGCGGCGCAGAGCTCCGCACCGGCAGCGGCCACGAGCAGCCACACGATCGCGCCGCGCCACCGGCGACGCGGCAGGTCCCGACGCCGCCGCACCAGTGCGTCGACTCCCGCGGCACAGACCAGGATTGCGATCACGATTCCGGCGTACTGGGGATACAAGCCTCCCGGGAGCTGCCACTCCGGAGCGCGAATTGGCCAGAACACGAGTCGATCGGCGCCCATCAGGAACGACAACACGTCCGCGCTGTATTGCTCGATCTCGCCCCGCGGGCGGCTGAGGCGCCAGGCAGTCCTGACGAAGCGATACATCACGATCACTGGTACGATGACGAGCGCGGCGGCGACGAGCGCCGCGCCCACCTCGGCCAGTTTGCGCACGCTGCCCGAGGCGATCGTCAGCCAGACAATGGCGAGCCCGAGCAGGACCGCGAAGTACAGCAGGAAGTACCCGCACGTCAGCCCGTTGAGCGCCGTCGCCGCCGCCAGGCAGACGAGCCAGCGGCGATCACCGGTGTCCCAGGAGCGGTGCAGGCCGACAAGTGCGACGGGCATCCAGAACATCGCCTGTGTCTGGACGTGCGCGAGCTGAGTGGCGTGGTACGGCGCGAACGCGTACGCAAGTCCGCCGACGACGGCCGCATCGCGGCGGCCGGTCAGCGTCAGGCAGAGCCAGTACATGCTCAGGCCGTTGAGCACCGGCGTGGCGAGCACCAGCAGGTTGTAGGCGACGAGCGGAGAGGCGCCGAGCCACTGGAGCGGCGTAGTGAGCCATGCCAACCCGACGCGAAACGAGGAATCGGCGTCAGCGGCAACCGTCGCTATAATCTCCCCTGCCTGTGCCTCTGTCCACCGACAGCCGCCTCGGTCCGTACGAAATCCTCGGCCCGCTCGGCGCGGGCGGCATGGGCGAAGGTCTACCGGGCGCGCGACCGCCGCCTGGATCGCGACGTGGCCATCAAGGTCCTCCCTGAGCACCTCGCCGCGGATCGCGACGCGCTCCAGCGGTTCGAGCGTGAAGCGAAGGCCGTTGCGGCGCTGTCACACCCGAACATCCTCGCGATACACGACTTCGGGTCCGAGCGCGGCATCGCCTGTGCCGTCACCGAGCTGCTCGAGGGGCAGACGCTGCGCCACGTCGTCGGCGTTCCACGTGCCGCCACGCCCGTACGGCGCGACAGTTCCTGTTCTTCAGCGCTCTCGCCGGCCCGGAGGTCCAGGGGACGTACGTCGGTTCGACGACGAGGCCTCCCGGCAAGTGCTCGACACGGATGCGTCTGCCGCCTTCGTGCCCCCCGATCGACTCGTCTTCGTTCGAGGCGACGTCCTGTTGGCCGTGCGGTTCGATCCCGAGCAGGGGACCGTGATCGGCCAGCCGATACCAGTCGCGCAACCGATCGGCCGGGATGAAGGGACGTTCTCCGATACGTTCTCGGTATCGCCCGACGTACTGGCGTATCGAACAACAGGAGGCGGGCAGCGCCGACAGCTCGTCTGGACCGATCGCAACGGCACAGTGTTGCAGCCTGTCGGTTCACCAGACGACACCAACATCGGCAGCCCGGAGCTCGATCCTGCCGGCGAACGCGTGGCCATCAGTCGCAGCGTCCTCCGCAACTTCGATGGGTGGCTCATCGACGCCGCTCGCGGCACAGAAACCCGATTCACGTTCGGTGCCGGCGTCCAAGGACTTGGCGTGTGGTCGCCGGATGGTCAACGGTTCGTCTTCGTGTCGTACAACGAACAGGATCTGTACGAGAAGTCGGCCAGCGGCGCCGGTAGTGAGCAACTGCTGGTCAAGGACGCCGGTATTCCGTTGTCGTGGTCACCAGACGGGCGATTTCTCCTGTACGCGCGGGCGGATGCAAGAACGGGAACAGACCTGTGGGTGCTGCCGATGACCGGCGAGCGGAAGCCGACGATTGCGGTCCAGTACGCTGTCGCGCCCGACGGCCGGTTCCTGCTGAATACCATCGTGGACGCTGCGCGTTTGGCGCCGGCGGTGGGCCTCGCGTGTCAGACGGCGATCGAGCGCCACAGGTACCCGGATCGTCAGTACGGCGGACTCGCTCTTGGGTCGGCGTACGTTCCGCCTCACTGCTGTCCAAATTGGACGGGGCTGACTGCTGACATGTCAGGATTCTCTCGGAGATCTGGTGGGGGTGCTGTCCAAATGCGGCCGAGTCAAATCAGCACCCCCTGGACCGGCCCCGGTGGCTGCGGTGGACCGGTGAAGGGATCGTTCAGCCACGTCCACAGGTCGCGATAGACAAACAAGTTCATGCGAAGCAACGCCACGAGATTCGAGAGGGACCAGCCGAAGGTCGCCTTCAGTTGCAGGTATTTCAGGATCAGGAGCGCGATGACGGCGGTCCAGACCTGAATGTGCAGCGCGTTGGCGGACGTGCCGACAAACGTCTTCACCCGTAGGTTTTGCTTCAGGGCCTTGAAGAGCAGCTCGATTTGCCACCGGTCCTTGTAGATGCGGGCGATGGTCGTCGGGCCGAGGTCGAGATGATTCGTGAGGAAGACCAAGCGGTCGCCCTCGGGCAGGACGACTTCGACGCGACGCAACGGGCGGCCCGGCTCGTACTTGGCGGCGCTCTGGGGGCTGCGGAGCGCAATCCAGTCATCGGCGACCACTCCTGTCCGCGCCGGGACAGCGTGGCGCGCGACCACGTCGTAGGCCGTGCCGTCCTTCAGTCGCGTGACGAAGAAGACGCCGGTCTCGGTCAGCCGCGCGAACCACTCGAAGTCCAGATACCCGCGATCGAAGACCAGAATCGTGCCTGGCGCGAAGGTCTGCTGCCGCGCGATGGTGACCTCGTGCCGCTTGCCTTCGGTGATCACGACCGCCGTGGGCAGGTAGCCGTCGTGGTCGAGGGTGAAGTGCAGTTTCACGGCGCCCTTCGTCCGCCGGAATGTGGCCCAGGCGAACATCTCCGCGCACAAGTCGATCACCGTGGCATCCAGCGACACCAGCTTGTTCCTGAAGCGAAACTTCTTCGAGCCTGCGACGGCCTGGCACCGCGCCAAAAGCTGGTAGAACACCTGCTCGTAGAGCTGCCACGGGCGGTGGGCATTCGCGTAGGCCAGTGTCGCGCGCGCCGGGGCCTCGAGGCCCAGATGGGCGAGCTTGCCCTCGCAGCTCGCGAGACCGCCGCAGATCTCGCGCAGCGAGTGCGCGCGCCCCAGCTGGCAGAACAGCATGGCCACGAACTGGCCCCAGCACGTGAAGCCGCGTGCATGTCGCTCAGCCCGCGTCGCGATGACGACCTTCTGAAACTCGGTGCGCGGAAAAAGCTGGAGCAACTGACTGAAGATGCTGCAGAATCTCGGCATAAGGGGTTGGCCTCCGTAAGGTGCTGGTGGAGTTGCGAGCTCTCGCCAGCGATCCTACGCGAAGTCAGCCCCTTTGCTGTTCAGGATCAAAAGTCCAATTTGGACAAGAGTGGTTCCGCCTATTGTTGATCGGATGATTGCGGCAACCAGAGCGATCCCAGTTCGAGCGTAATCGCCTCGAACGGCTCGGCGCGAACGGCATCATCGCCCGCGTACGTCGCAAGCAGCGCCCATCGCCCGGATTCCAGTCTGAAGACCTCCAGCGTCCGAGTCGCAGGGTTGATCAGCCAGAGATGCCCCACGTGCTCCCTCGCGTACACCGCCAGCTTCAGCGCGCGGTCAAGACGCTCGGTGCTCGGTGACAGCACCTCACACAACCAGTCCGGGGCAGTCGACAAATAGGGTGCATCCGGCATCACCGCAAGACGCGTGCGTCGCCATCCGGCTATGTCCGGAACGACCACGTCGTCGGCCAGGTGTAGCTCGGGCTCGATCAGGATCCACCATCCGCCCGGCCCTCCCCGCCCCTGGTGGAAGGGTGGGTAGATGCCGCTGGTGAGCCCGGACGTCACATAGGCGTGCCGCGTCGCCGGACGGGGCGTGGTGAACAGCTCTCCGTCAATGAGCTCCGCGACGAGATGCTCGGGGACACGCAGCAGATCCTCGTACGTGGCCCGCCGAGCAGTGGTAGGATTCGCCACGACCCGAGAATAGCACGCCGTGTCGCTGACGCCTGGAACCCGCCTCGGCGTCTACGAGGTGGTCGCCCCAATCGGCGCGGGCGGCATGGGCGATGTCTATCGCGCGCAGGACACCGCGCTGGGGCGCGTGGTCGCGATCAAGGTCCTGCCCGACGCCTTCGCGCACGACCCGGAACGGCTTGCCCGCTTCGAACGGGAGGCCCGAACGCTGGCGGCGCTCAACCATCCGAACATCGCCCACATCTACGGCCTGGAACGAACCGCCGACACGCCTGCGTTGGTCATGGAGCTGGTCGAGGGACCGACGCTCGCCGATCGGATTGCGCGGGGGCCGCTGCCGGTCGACGACGCGCTCGCGATTGCCCGGCAGATCGCGGAGGCGCTCGAAGCGGCGCACGAACAAGGCATCGTCCATCGCGATCTGAAGCCCGCCAACATCAAGGTGCGCCCGGACGGCACGGTCAAGGTGCTCGACTTTGGCCTCGCCAAGCTCACCGGTCCGGCTGAAGCCGGACAGGGCGTACGGGGCGCGGCTGGGGTTCCCGACCTGACGAACTCGCCTACTATGACGCCGCCGGCGCTTCTGACCGGCGTCGGCGTGCTGCTGGG
>JACPCS010000123.1:0-496 GCA_016184455.1 Acidobacteriota bacterium | reverse complement strand
CGAGATGCTGACCGGCCGGCGCGCGTTCGACGGCCCCGATGTGGCCGCGGTCCTCGCGCGCGTGCTCGAGCGCGAGCCGGACTGGACGCTGCTGCCGGCAACCACACCATCAAACATCCGGCTTCTGCTGCGGCGCTGTCTTCAAAAGAATGTCAAGAAGCGCTTGCGCGACGCCGCCGACGTTCGGATCGAGATTGAAGATGCTCTGAGCGCCCCGCCAACGCCGGCGCCGCCAGCAACGGCGATCCCCGCTCGCCCACTCTGGCAGCGCACCATCCCATGGGTTACGGGTCTGCTCGCCTGCCTTCTGACTGGCCTCGCCGTCTGGAGTATCAAACCCGCGCCCGCGCCACGGCTCGTCAGCCGCACGGCGATCGCATTGTCGCAAGGGGAACGGCTGGCCGGATTGGACCAACCCGCGATTGCTCTTTCGCCGGACGGCTCACAGCTTGTGTATGTGGCGAGCGACAGTGGCGGCACGCAGCGGCTGTACCTG
>JACPCS010000013.1 GCA_016184455.1 Acidobacteriota bacterium | reverse complement strand
GATCCCGAACGGGTTGGTGCCGAAGACGAACGCGTTCTGCCCGTCGTTGAACGTGTCGAGCAGGATCTGCACCGAGTCGGTCTCGTTGAGCGGGGCATCTCTCCGGCTCTGGCTCACCAGGATCTTGTCGGGCTCCGAGTCGAAGCAGACGACCGCGATGTACAGAGTCTGCCGATCGAGGAGGAACCGAATCTCCGTGCGCTCGGTGGCGGGCTCCCCTTCGTTCGGCTCCTGCTGAACGAACGCGCCGAACGGCTCGGCGCGCTGCCAGGCCGCCTCGTCGACGCGGCCGTCGACGACCGGAGCCTCACCCTCGAGCGTCCGCCCCACCGTCAGGGACGGGACCGGGGTCCCCGTCTGAGCGGACTGTGCAAGACCTTCGGAGGGTACGGACGCTTGAAAGAGAACGAGCGAGGCAATCAGGCGCGCTGTATAACACCGCATACACATGACCTCGTGATGAAGACACCTGGTCCGCCGGGATTGGGGGACATTCTAGGGGTAGAGTCTGAAAATGGCGTGAAAGAAGGCGTCCCGACGGGTGGCACCGGGCTTTCAGATGGCTTTCAGATGGGCGCATCAAGCTGGGAGCCGGGCCGCCTGGGGCGAGGCCACCGCATGCGCATTCTCCTGGTCGAAGACGACGGAAAGCTGGCCAAGCTGCTCCGCAAGGGGTTGGAAGAAGAGCGGCACGCCGTCACGCTCGCGGGAACCGGATCGCAGGGCCTGGACATCGGCCAGATGCACCCGTTCGACGTCATCGTCCTCGACGTCATGCTTCCCGAAGTCAACGGCCTCGAGGTCGCGCGGCAGTTGCGCCAGCGGCAGGTTCGGACGCCGATTCTCCTGCTCACGGCGCGCGATGCAACGGGCGATGTCGTCCGAGGCCTCGATGCCGGAGCCGACGACTACCTGACCAAGCCGTTCGCGTTCGAGGAGCTCCTGGCGCGGCTCAGGGCGCTCTCCCGGCGTGGTCCGGTCGAGCCCTCGAACCGGCTGCGCGTCGCCGACCTGACACTGGAGCCATCGACACACCTGGTGTGGCGGGGCGAACGGTCGCTGCACTTGAGCCGGACCGAGTTCATGCTGCTGGAGTTCCTGATGCGCCGGCGGGGCCGCGTGCTGTCGCGATCCGCGATCATCGACGCCGTCTGGGGCGTTGGCAGCTCGATTGAGAACAACACGCTCGATGCGTTCATCCGGCTGCTCCGCCGGAAGGTGAACGACGGGCGGCCCGTCCGGCTGATTCACACCGTCCGCGGGGTCGGATACGTGCTTCGAGAGGACGGCTCATGATGAAGGCACTGCCCATCGGCGCGCGGCTCACGTTGTGGTACCTGGGCATCTTCGCCCTCACATTCGCGGGGTATGGGACCGCGATGCTGCTTGCGATGCGGGCCAGCGTCGACGCCGTGATCGACGATGAACTGCGGGCGCGTCTGCAAGGCGTCCACCGCATGCTCGAACGCTTCGATCCGACCGCGTCGCTCCCGATGCTGCAGGAGGAGCTGCGGGAACATGCGGGGTTGCGGCCGGGCGGGGACCTGCTGCAGGTCAGCGGCCCGGATGGGGCGTGGCTCTTTCAATCGCGGTCGATTCGTGAGTACGGCATTGCCCGGGCGTCGGCCATGGGAACCGGCCTGCGCTACGACACGGTCGGTTTGCCCGGCCAGGCGCTTCGCATCCTCTCGGCGTCCATGACCGTGTCGGGAACGGAGTACACGGTTCAGCTCGCTGCGCCGGTCGCCGAGGCACGCGCGATTCTCGGACGCTTCCAATGGTTGCTGATCGGGTCGGTCCTGCCCGTGCTGCTGTTGGCATGCGCCGCTGGGTTCTGGATGAGCCGCAGGGCCCTGGCGCCGGTGCAGGCAATCACGGAGGCCGCGCGATTGACCACCGCGCACGACTTATCACGGCGGCTGGAGCTGCCGAAATCCGCCGACGAGCTCCGGCGCCTGACGGACACCTTCAACGAGATGCTGGCCCGCTTGGATGCGAGCTTCACGCAAATCACGCGGTTCACCGCGGACGCGTCGCACGAGCTGCGGACGCCGGTGGCGCTCGTCCGCAGCACCGCCGAACTGACACTGCGGCACCCGCGCGAGGCGCAGGAGTATCGCGAGGCGCTGGCGGAGATTCTGAGCGAAGCCGAGCGGATGAGCGGCTTGATCGGCAATCTGCTGACGCTCGCCCGGGTCGATGCAGGGTCGGAAACACTCAGCTTCGAGGACGTGGACATCGGCTCCCTGCTGCACCAGGCCGCCAGCCGGTGCGAGCCGTTGGCCCACGCGAAACAGATTCGCGTCGAACGGACGGCCCCCGGCGAACCGATTCTGGCGCGTGGCGATCCCAGGGCCCTGGAGCGCCTGTTCGTGATTCTGATCGACAACGCCATCAGGTACACGCCGGAGGGCGGCCGGGTGCGCCTTGGTGTCGAGGCTTCTGACGGCGCCGCGCGGGTGACCGTGGCCGACAGCGGCATCGGCATCCCGGCCGACACGATTCCGTTGATCTTCGAGCGGTTCTACCGGGTCGATCCGGCCCGTTCGCGCGAGGCGGGGGGCGCCGGGCTGGGGCTCTCGATCGCGCGGTGGATCGCCGAGGCCCACGGGGCGTCCATCCACGTGGCCAGCACACCGGGCGAGGGGTCGGCCTTCGAGGTGCGGTTGCGGCGGAGCGGGGCATAGGGCCGCGGTGACGAGACGTGCCGGCTTCTCGGCGGCGACACGCCGCGTCGTGGTCATCGCGCTGGCCGTGAGTACGGTCGGCGTTGTCCTGCCGAGCGGTTCGGCTGCAGCGCAGGCGACCAATGGCCCGGCGCCAACTGGCTTCGACGTCCAGGCTGTCCGCCTGACGACACCACCAGTCATCGACGGTGAGGTCGACGACATGGAATGGGGAGGCGCCGCGGGCGTGACGGAGTTCATTCAGTACGAGCCGCGGCGCGGCGATCGCTCCGACGTGCGTACCGAGGTCCTGCTCCAGCACGACGCCGGGCGCCTCTACGTGGCGTTTCGCGCGTGGGATGCCGAGCCGATCACCGGTCAGCTCACGCAGCGTGACGCCGATCTCTTCCGCGACGACGCCGTCGTCGTCGTGATCGACACGACGTTCGATCGCCGCTCGGGTTACTACTTCATCACGAACGCCCTCGGCACTCAGGCCGACGGCCGCATCGCCGACGATGGGCGCAGCTCGGACGGAAGCTGGGATGCCCCGTGGCAGTCTGCCGCACGCCGGACGGATTACGGATGGTCGGCGGAGCTCAGCATCCCGTTGTCGTCGATTCGGTACAGCGCCGGCGAGGACCGGACGTGGGGCATCAACTTCGGCCGCAGCCGGCGCCGGACGCTGGAGCTGAGTTTCTGGAGCGGGCCGCTCGACCACCAGTGGCGCGTCTCGCAGGCGGGTCGCCTGCGGGGGGTGACCGTGCCCCCGCCGCTCGATCGGATTCAGGTCGTGCCGTTCGGTCTCACGCGGCTGCAAGACGGCGTCTCGCCCCATGGTGAAGCCGGCATCGACGCCCGATACGCCCTGACGCCCACGACCGCCGTGTACGGCACGTTGTTTCCTGACTTTGCCACCATCGAAGCCGACCAGGAGCAGGTCAACCTGACACGCTTCGAGCTCTCGCTGCGCGAGAAGCGGCAGTTCTTCCTCGAAGGTCAGGAGCAGTTCAACCAGCGGATTCGCACGTTCTACTCGCGCCGGATTGCCGACATCACGGCCGGCGGGCAGTTGCTGGGCAAGCAGGGGCCGTGGACCGTGGGGTTGATATTCGCCCGGTCCGAGGTTTCGGAGAGCCGGCCCGCGGGCTACACGGTCACCCGCCTGCAGCGCGATGTCTTCGGACGGTCGAACATCGCCGTCATGGGGACGAACCGGCGACTCGACGGCGTCGACGAGGGGAGTCTCAGCGCCGATGCGAATCTCTACTTCAGCCGGACGTTCAGCATGACGGCGCAGTTCGTCCGGACCCACGGCCACTACGGTCGCGGCGCGATCGCGTACTTCCTGCGTCCGTCCTACGACTCGCCAACGGGCCACTTCCACGTCCGCTACGGGAGTATGGGCGACCGCGTCGGCGACAATCTCAACTCCACCGGGCAGATCGTGGATGACGACCGCCGGGACATCGATTCGCACGTCACGAAGATCCTCTGGATTCGCAGCGGCGCGTTCGAGCAGCTGCGGCACGACTCGAACTACAACATCTACTGGGGCCAGACCGGCGTCCTGCGGAGCTGGAAGGTGGACGAGGCACTCGACGTGGAGTTCCGGAACCGGATGAGCGCCAGCGTCTCCTGGACCGAGGAGTTCAAGCTGTTCGAGAAGGAGTTCCGCAACCGGCGGGCCGGCGTGGAAATTGGTTACAACACGCGCGAGTACGAGTCGGTGCGCACCGGTGTGGAAGTCGGCCGGAACTTCGACGCCGATTTCGTGTTGTGGACTGCCTCGGCGCGCCGGAAGATCACGCCGGAACTCTCAGGCGAATACTCGCTGCAGCGTCTGGTGCTCGACCCCGATCCGGTCCAGGGGGGAACGTGGATCCACGTACTGAGGGCGGACCAGTTCTTCACGAAGGACTTGTTCCTGCGGGTGTTCTTTCAGACCAACACCGCCATCGATCGGAACAACCTTCAGGCGGTGTTCGTGTACCGCTACCTGCCGCCGTTCGGAACGATCCAGGTGGCCTATCAGCGTGGGACGGCGGCGTTCGGGCAGCGGTCGACCCAGGGCGACACGCTGTTTCTCAAGGCAACGACGGTGTTCTGAGGGATCGGTGGCGTGACCGGAGGAAAGAAGGGAGATGGGTCCATGAAGAAGATGATCCTGATTCTGTTGTTCGCCGTGCCCGCGTGGAGTGCGGAGACGATCAACTTTGGTTCGGATACACCTGGTACGGTGCCAAAAGGGTGGTCGGTGTTCATGACTCATCAGGGCGGCGCGCCCAAATGGGAGGTCGTTGCGGACAAGACCGCCCCCAGCAAGCAGCCCTACGTCGTGGGGCAGACTTCACGATCTCCGGACGACAACCGGTTTCCACTCCTCATCTATGACAACTCCAACCTGAGGGATGGAGAAGTGAGCGTCGCCTTCAAGCCGATCTCCGGGAAAGTGGACTCCGCCGCCGGCCTGGTCTGGCGCTACAAGGATCCGGACACCTATTACATCGCCAGGGCCAACGCGTTGGAAGACAACGTCGTGCTGTACAAGCTCGAGAAAGGGAATCGCATTCCGCTGGCCCCCGTGGGTCAACCGTCCAACACGTATGGAATCGCCCACAGAGTTCCCACCGGGGTGTGGAGCACCCTGCGGGTCACGTTCACGGGGTCTCTGTTCACCGTGTACATCAACGGCGACAAGATCTTCGATGTGAATGACAAGACGTTCACGGACGCGGGCAAGGTGGGCCTCTGGACGAAGTCGGACAGCGTGACCTATTTCGACAATTTTGCATTCAAGTAGCGCGAGACGGCTGATCCGGCTTTCAACCGAGAGGGGGAAACCCATGAGAACTCTCTTTGCGTTCGTTGCGGTCATGATGATTCCTATCACGACCGCAGTTTCAGCGGCTGGCGGCTATCACTTGCTACGAACCATTCTCGTGGGCGGCGCAGGCGTGGTTGGTGTTCTTTCCACCATGGACGCCGCCGGCCGGCGGCTGTATGTGTCGCACAACACCCAGGTCGACGTCATCGACGTGGATACCGGCAAGGTGGTGGGAAGAGTCGACAATACGCCTGGTGTTCGGTCGATTGCGATAGCGTCGGACCTGGGGCGCGGCTTTACCGCCAATGGCCAGACTGTGCAGGGCGTGGCATTCGTCGGCGCCTCGTCGACGATCTTCGATCTGAAGACGCTGGCCACTATCAACGTGGTGAAACTGACCGGTGCGGCCCCGACTCAGATCGTCTACGACCCTGCGACGAAGCTGGTCTTCACGCTGAATCGTCGCAGCTACAACATGACCGCCATCGACGCGAAGGAGGGCACGGTGTCCGGGACCATCGAGCTGGATGCGAGACCGGAATTCGCGGTGTTGGACGGGAAGGGCCGTCTTCTTGTGAGCCTCTGGGAGAAAGAGGCTGTCTTGCCGATTGATGTCCGGAAGCTGGCGGCGGCCGGTGAACCCTGGAAGGCGGGGACCTGCGAGCGCCCCACGGCCATGGCCATCGACCAGAAGAACGGAAGGTTGTTCGTCGGCTGCGAGAATCGCATGATGGCAGTCCTGGATGCGAATAGTGGGCGTCTGATGACCAGGGTGACAACCGGCCCGGGAAGAGCGTCGACCGTCGCCTTCGATCCGCAAGCCGGCCTGGTATTCAGCTCCAACGGTGAGGGGACCAACGGTGAAGGGGCCGTCACCGTCATCCGTCAGGAATCCGCCGACAAGTATAGCGTGGTGGAAACCGTGAAGATCGGGGCCGGAGCGAGGGTCGTGGCCCTTGATCAGAAGACACACAACCTATTGGTGCCGTTTGCCGACCAAAGTACTGAGATGGGTAGAGGGGGCAACGACATCAGATACGTACCCGACACCTTTCGTGTTCTTGTCTTTGGCCAGTGAGGATTGGTGTGCCCCTTGGGCAATGCCGAGGCGAATCATGATGAGGATTGACAGGGCAAGTCTGCTCGCTGCGGCGGCGGTGATGATGCTCGCCGCGGCGTGCGGATCTCCGGCGGAGAATCCGGAGCGCACGGTGACGATCTACGTGTCAACGGACCGTGTCTTCTCCGAGCCGGTGCTTCGCGAGTATGAGAAGCGCTCGGGCGTCCGAGTCAACGCGGTCTACGACACCGAAGAGACCAAGTCCACGGGACTGGCCAACCGCCTCATCGCCGAGATGAACCGTCCCCAGGGCGATGTGTTCTGGTCGAACGAGCCGGTGCGGACGCTCGTGCTCAAGTCGCGCGGCGTGCTGGCGGCGTACCGCTCCACGAGCGCCAACGGCATCCCTGACGCGCTGGTGGATCCTGACGGCTACTGGACCGGCTTCTCGGCGCGGATACGGGTGATTGCGTACAACACCAGACTCGTCGAGCCGGAAGAGGCGCCGCGGTCCGTGTTCGACCTCGCCGACCCGCGCTGGAAAGGGAATGCCGCCCTCGCGGATCCGCGGTTCGGGTCGACGTCGTTCCACGTGGCCGCGCTGTACGCGCAGGTCGGCGACGCGAAGATGGACGACTTCTTCCGCCGGCTGAAGGCGAACGACGTGCGCGTGGTCGACAGCAACTCGACGGTCCGCGATCTCGTCGTGCGCGGTGAGGTCAGGGTGGGGCTCACGGACACCGACGATGTGAACGTCGCCGTCGAGAATGGCGACCCGGTGGCGATGGTCTTGCCGGACCGGGAGGGTCTCGGGGTGCCGGTCATGCCCAACATGGTGTCGCTCGTCGCGAACGCCCCACATCCGGACGAAGGGCGCGCGTTGATCGATTACCTGCTCTCGCCGGACGCTGAGCGGATGCTGGCCGAATCCGAAGCCGTACAGATTCCGCTCCACGCCGGCGTGCCGGGCCCCCGGAACCTCCCGTCCATTGACAGCTTCCGCCCGATGACGCTGGATTACACGAAGGCGGCCGCACGGGTCGAGGAGGTCACGCTGCGGGCCGCCGGCCTGCTCGGGCTGTAGGATTGCCACTGCCCCGATGATGTGGGGATTCCGTTCGGCCCGGACGCCGGCGCTCGCGGCGGCGGTGGCGGCGTTCACCGTGCTGTGCGGTCTGCCGCTGGCCTACATGCTCGCGCAGGCGGGGGCCGCCGGCGCCGCGTATGCGGTGCTGCTGCTCGACGCGCGACAGCGCGCGCTCCTCCTCAACACGGCGGCGCTGGGGGCCTCGACCGCGGTGCTCGCGACGCTGATTGGCGCCCCGCTCGGGTTTGCACTCGCCCGGGTGCCGCTGCGATTCAGGTCCGTCTGGCGGGTCGCGCTCGCCGCGCCGCTGCTGCTTCCGCCCTACGTGATTGCACTGGCGTGGGTCTACCTGGGTGGCTCGGCCGGGCTCGTCGCGGCGGCCGTCGGGCGAGACGTGGTGTCGGCGTGGACGTACAGCCTGCCGGGAGCCGTCGTGGTGCTGAGCCTCGTGTTCTATCCGTTGTCGATGCTCACCACGGAGGTCGCGCTGCGGCGGATCGAACCGCGGATCGAGGAAGCGGCGCTCACGGCGGCGTCGCCCGGCCGGGTCCTGCGCACGATCACGCTGCCGCTGGTGACGCCCGCCGTGGCCGCCTCAGCGCTGGTCGTGTTCGTGCTCGCGGTGTCGGAGTTCGGCGTTCCGTCGTTGCTGCGCGTCCGCGTCTTCACGTCCGAGATCTTCACCGCGTTCGCCGCGCTCTACGATTTCAGCCGCGCGACGGTTCTCGCGCTGCCGCTCGTCACCCTGTCGTTCGTCGTGGCGCTCCTGGCGACCTTGCTCGTCGGCGATCGGCTGCTCGTAACGCGACGAGGCGGCGGGAGTGCCTCGCCGCTGGCCTACGAAGGGTGGACACGCCGGGCGGCCGCGGCGGCATCGGGCGTGATGGTCATCGCTCTGGTCGTTCCGGTCGTCGTGCTGGCGCGGGAGGCGAGCGGTGTTGCATCGCTCGCGGCCGTCATTCGGGGATCGGGCGAGGCGATTCGCACCAGCCTGGCGCTTGCGGCGCTCGGCGCCACGCTGGTGACGGCGGTCGCCGTGTGGGTCGGCTACGCGCGCGGACGCGCAAGTCGCCGGGCCGGCGCCGCCGCCGACGTGCTGCTCATCGTGCTGTTCGCCGTGCCGAGCACCGTGGTCGGTGTGGGCCTGATCGGCGTGTGGAACCGGCCTGGGCCCCTTGGAAGCGTGTACGGCACCGACGGCATGTTGCTGCTGGGGTACCTCGCGAGATTCCTCCCCGTGGCGGCGCTTGCGCTGGCGGCCGGCGTCCGCTACGTGCCCGCGTCGCACGAAGAGGCCGCCGCAGTCGGCGGCGCGGGGTGGTGGCAGACGATGACCCGCATCGTGCTGCCGCAGCTCAGGCTGACCGCGGTGGCGGCCTGGACGATCGTCTTCATCCTCGCCTTTGGTGAACTGGGCACCAGCGTCCTCGTGGCGCCGCCCGGCGAATCCACGCTGCCGATCCGGATCTACACGATGATTGCCAACGCACCATCCGCGGAGGTCGCGGCGCTCGCGCTCCTGCAGTCGGGGGTCGTTCTCGTCCCGCTGGCGCTGCTCGCGTGCGGCATCGCGGCGCGGCCAGGCCGGTGATGCCGCCGTTCCTGCGCGTCCTCGGTGTCACCAAGCGGTACGGAAGCCACGTCGCCGTGCAGGACCTGTCCCTCGACGTCAGCGACGGCGAGAGCGTGGTGTTGCTTGGGCCGAATGGCTGCGGCAAGACGACGCTGCTCCGGCTGATCGCGGGGCTCGAGCGGCCGGACACCGGCGAGATCCGTCTCGGCGGTCGCGTGGTGGCACGCGCCGGCCGCAACCTCCGCGCCGGCCGCAACCTCGTGCCGCCGCACGAGCGCGGCCTGGGATTCGTCTTTCAGGACCTGGCGTTATGGCCGCATCTGACCGCCCGCGAGCACCTCGACTTCGTGACCCGGGCGGCGGGCATGTCGGGCGGCGAGCGCGCCGAACGGGCCCGTGAGACGCTCGCCCTCGTCCGCATCGAGGCGCTCGCCGGTCGCCGGCCGCACGAGCTGTCGGGCGGCGAGCAGCAGCGTCTGGCGCTCGCGCGGGCGCTGGTCGCCCGCCCGCGCCTGCTGCTGCTCGACGAGCCGTTTTCCAGTCTGGATCGCGATCTGCGTCTGGCGCTGCGGGAGGACGTCGCCCGGTTGCAGCGGACGCTGCAGCTCCCGTCCGTCTACGTGACCCACGACCGCGACGATGCGCAGGCCCTCGCCGATCGCGTGGTGGAAATGCAGGGTGGGCGAGTCACGGCGGAAGGGCGTACGTAGCGTGCGGCTTCAGCGCCTGTGAAGAAATCGCCTCCTTGCATGTGGGGCGGGCCTTGTCAGGCCCGCCCGGCGAACCCGAAGGGTTCGCCCCACATCAATCGAAGCGATTTCTTCACAGGCTCTTCAGCCGGACCAACGATCGGTCCGCCGGTGAACACGACCCTGCGATCGGGACGCCGAGATCGAGTTCGAAGCAAGTCAGAGACGGTAGAGAATCGGCAACCCCCGCTCCTCAACGCGTCGACGTGCTCCTGCATCCCCCAGCGCGCTTGGTACAGGCAGTCCTCAATGGAATGCCCGATTCCCGTAAATCCGTCGAGATCCGGCGAATAGAATCCAAAGAACGCCGGATCGTCGGTTGCCTCAATGATCAGCGAGTACCTGAGGTCAATCACGCCCTGACTCCTTCAGCCCGGCTGCCTTCAGGATCGCGGACTTACCGCTCGGCGAAGCCGACACATCAGATATCCTCGTGGCCTGGGGACATGAGCATGCTCCGGAGGAGAGTCAGAGGGCTCTTGCTGCTCTCCGTCGTGCTATGCGCATCCACGGCGCTCGCGCAGGTCGGGCCGGCCACCAGCCCCGGAGGGCAGGACAACAGCGGCCGGCGGACCGTCACCGCGGTCCGCCTCGCCGACGGCGAGTCGATCGCGCTCGACGGCCGTCTCGATGAGCCGTTCTGGTCGAGGGCCGTTCCCGCGGCCGACTTCATGCAGATCGATCCGGCCAACGGCACGCCCGCCACCGAGCGGACGGAGGTGCGCATCGTCTTCAACCGCGACGCGCTGTACCTCGGGGTCACCTGCTTCGACTCCGAACCCGATCGGTGGTTCGGGTGGCAGCTCCGGCGCGACGAGCGGCTGTTCTCCGACGACGGCTTCATGTGGACCATCGACACGTTTCTCGACGGCCGCACCGGCTATTTCTTCGAGATGAATCCCTCCGGCCTCATGGCCGACTCGCTGATGGGGCCGAGCGGCGACAACCGCGAGTGGGACGGCATCTGGAACGCGCGCGCGCGCCGCAGCGAGATCGGCTGGACCCTGGAGATCGAGATTCCGTTCCGCACGCTCAACTTCAACCCGGACAACGACACCTGGGGCATCAACTTTCAGCGCGTCGTCCGCCGCAAGAACGAAGAGTCGATCTGGATGGGCTGGGCCCGTAACCAGGGGCTGCGGCGCATGACCAACGCCGGACTGCTGGCCGGCATTCGCGAGGTGACGCAGGGACACGGGCTCGACATCAAGCCGTACGGCCTGGTCTCGTCGCTGGCCTCGCCCGGCCGCGGCACGCCGGCGATGACGACCGACGCGAGCGCGGGGCTCGATCTCTTCTACAACCCGACGCCGCTGCTGCGGGCGAATTTCACGGTCAACACCGACTTCGCGCAGACCGAAGTCGATCAGCGGCAGGTCAACCTGACGCGCTACTCGCTGTTCTTTCCCGAACAGCGCGACTTCTTCCTCGACGGCGCCACGTTCTTCGATTTCGCCAGCGACAGCGGGGGCGGCGGCACCATGTTCGGCCCTGTGGAACGCGGCAACGAGGAGCGCCTCATTCCGTTCTTCAGCCGCCGCATCGGCCTGAGCGCCGAGGGCACGCCGCAGACGATCGACTTTGGCACCAAGGTGACCGGCCAGGCCGGCGCGCAGGACGTCGGGCTGCTGCACGTGCGGACGGGCGAGGACGCCGGCTTCGGCAGCGAGGACTTCACGGTCGCCCGGGTGAAACGCCGCGTGTTGCGGCAGTCCTCTGTGGGCGGCCTGTACACGCGCCGCGACCCGCGGCTCGCCGGCGCGGGCGCCACCCACATGGTGGGGCTCGACGCGCGGCTCGCGACATCCACCTTCCTGCGCGACCAGAACCTCGAGGGGAGCGGGTGGGTGCTGTACAACAGCCAGCCTGGCTCGCCCGGCGGACGCGGCGCGTTGGGAGCCTCGCTGCTGTACCCGAACGACCTCTGGAACGCACGGATCGACGCGGCGGAGATCCAGGAGCACTTCGACTCGGCCATCGGCTTCGTCTCGCGCCGCGCCTACCGCCAGTACAGCCAGGCGGTGGAGTTCGGACCGCGTCCCGCCAATCACCCGACCATCCGGCAGGTGATGGTGGGCGGCAGAGTCGATACCCTCACGGATCTGAACAACGGCCTGCTCAAGCGGAACATCGTCGTGCAGCCGGCCCAGGTGCAATTTCACTCGCAGGATAATTTCAGGCTGACGTTCTTCCGTCGCTACGAACGCCTCGATACACCGTTCCCGATCGCGCGGGGGATCACGCTGCCCGTCGGCGCGGCCTACACGTTTCATCGATACCGACTGTTCGTCTCGACCGCGAACAGGCGGAGGCTGGCTGTCAACTCATCGATCGAGGTTGGAGAGTTCTATTCCGGCAGGAGGGCCGAGCAGGCGGCCGCCGTCTCGGTGCGCGTCCGGCCAGGGCTGTTCTTCGCCGCGGCAGGGCAGTGGAACCACGTCACGCTGCCCGAGGGCCGCTTCACCACGCGCCTGTACCGGATTGTCGGCGAGACGCAGTTGTCCCCGTTCATCGCGTTCACGAACACCATCCAGTACGATTCGCAAAGCAGCGTCCTCGGCTGGCAGTCGCGCTTCCGCTGGATCGTGACGCCCGGCAGCGATCTGTACGTGGTGTACACGCATAATTGGCGGGACGACCCGTTGCTCGACCGCTTCTCGACGCTCGACAACCGCCTCGCGTCGAAGATCCTGTACACCTACCGCTTCTGACCCCGGAATGCCGTCGAATGGACGTTGCGCCGGCGGGTCGCGCTGCGCGCGCGGGGCGAGGGCGTTCTCAGTAGTCGAACAGCCGCGTGTACTCGACGATGAACGAGCGGCCGAGCAGCTCGTCAGGAGTGAAGGGCGAGGTGTCGCGGCGGTCGTGGTAGACGAGGAAGAACCCGGTGCCGCTGCGATTGAGCGGCGCAAGCCGAATGTTGGACGAGAAGGCAGAGCATTTGTGCCCGGCGGCGCGGCGCAGGATCGCTATCGTCCGGATCGTTCGGGTCGTTGCACATCAGCTCATCATCGTCCGCAGGCACTCGAGAGTGGAGGGGAGCTTCTCCTGCCACAGCCAGGAGACCTCAATCCAGAATCCCGGGACGACACTGGATGAGAGTCGGCCGGACGAGAGCGTCTGAGTCTGGTAGCCAGCGTCCGTCCGCGTCTCGCACAACACCTCCTGCCGGAACCGATCGACGACCCAGATTTCTGCGATGCCGGCGTCCCGGTAGCGAGGAAGCTTCTCGCGGTAGTCCAAGCCGGGATCGCTCTCCGACACGATGTCGACCACGAGGTCGGCGGGGCCTTCGAGGCGCGCGTCCGTGAGCTGCGCGCGGCGCGATTCGGTCACGACCAGGAGATCCGGCTCAGGCGACCACCTGGCGTCGAGCCGCATGGGGAACCGGGACCCCCGCACAACGCCGCCGCCTCGTTCGTCGAGAAACGCGCTGAACAGCGTCAGGAGAAACCGGAACAGGTCCTCGTGACGATTGGACGCCGGTGAGTGCATCACGATTCTCCCGTCGAGATACTCCCAGTCGCTGTCCTCGTCGGCGAGCCTATAGAAGTCGTCCTCGCTGACGCCGGGTTTGACGATCAGGTACGGCGGCTCCAAGCCTATTTCCATGCAGGCATGTTAGCAGACTCACACGTGAGGCCCTGCGACGCCCGACGCGTCCGCGCGCGCCGCGCTTCAAGCCCCGTAGCGGACAGCCGCGCCCACTCCCGCACCGGGTGCCCGACGCGGGCTTCCGCGTCGTTATACACGGCCGGTGGGGCATTTGAGCATCGATGATCTGAGATGTGAGCACGGTCTCGAAGAGGGGAGCGCCGCCGATCCGTGGCGGGACGAGGCGCCCGTGCTGGCCGGCATTGCCACCGCCTCGGTGCAGGGACGGCAGGCACTCGGCGAGCGGGCGGGCGCGGCGGTGCGCCGGTGTGGCGCATCGGCCGCACTGCTCGCGCTGGCGCCATCGGGGCGCGGACCGTGTCACGCCCGGGGGAACGGCTTCGATCTCCACGCCGCCGTCGTCGTGCCGCCGCGGGATCGGGCGCGGCTCGAACGGCTGTGCCGCTACGCGGTGCGCCCGCCGATTGCGGCCGACCGGCTGCACCTGACGGCGGACGGGCAGGTGGTCCTGGATCTGCGGCACCGGTGGGCGGACGGGACCACGCAGCTCCTCTTCGAGCCAATCCGGCCCCAGGGGCCAGGAGGCGTGCCGTGAAGAGACAGCGGTGTTCGGTCGAGCACATCACAGCAGTCCTGAAGCAAGTCGAGAGCGACGTCCTGCACTGGTCGCGTGCCCGCGGGACATCTCTGCTGCGGCCGGCCGCTCTACGACTTCGGCATGCTCGATCGCGCCAAGAGGTACCTGCGGACCGTCATGGACGCGCTCGGCCCCGAGATCGACGCGGGCGTCCCGATGGTCGTGCTCGAACCGAGCTGCGCGTCGGTCTTCCGCGATGAGCTGCGCAACCTGTTCCCGGACGACCCGCGCGCGCAGCGGCTGCAGACTCAGACCTTCGTCCTCAGCGAGTTCCTCACGACGCACGCACCGGCGTTCGCGCCGGCGCTCGCGCGGACGGTCCTCCTCCACGGCCACTGCCACCAGAAGGCGATCATGAAGATGGATCACGAGGTGGCGCTGCTGCAGAAGACGGGCGCGGAGGTGCAGGTCCCCGACACGGGCTGCTGCGGGATGGCGGGCCCGTTCGGCTTCTCGGCCGAGAAGATCGAGGTGTCGAAGGCGGTCGGCGAGCGCGTGCTGCTGCCAGCCGTCCGAGACGCGTCGGAGGACACGCTCATCGTGGCGGACGGTTTCAGCTGTCAGGAACAGATAGCCCAACTCACCGGCCGCCGCGCCATCCACCTCGCGCAGGCGCTGCGGCTCGCGCTCGACGGCTCGCGTACGTAGAGTCTGAGTACGCAGTGTCCGGCTTCACCCGGTTCGTCGTACGTGGCGTCCGGCTTCGATCGGACCCACGGCCGACGCGGGATGGCACGTGCTCCGCAAAACCGGCTTTGCTGCGCGATACTCAGCATTCGCCGTCGAAGGCTCGAGCTACTCCAGCTTCGCGATGACTACGGTTTTGCTGCGCACATACCATCCCGCGCCGGTCACTCGATGTCCAGCTTCGCCGCATATCGCTTGGCTTGTCACTTCTCCAGCGTTTCGGCCGGTTCAGGACGACGTGGCTCTCGCGTGACTACGCGGCCGCCGTGTTCGCGTTGTTTCTGGCGGAGATGCTCACAGAACTTTGCGAGGTCGTAGTTGAACCGCGCGAAGAGCTCCTCCCGCGCCAGCCGAGTCTCCTCGACGATCGGGTCTTCCCACATGGCCATCACCTTTCGATCAGTTCCTGCGGTGTACAGATGACCGGCGGCTCGTAGCGGGAGGCTCTGCACTGTTTGTCAATCGCGCGACGAATCGTGGCATTGGCGATGTGGGTGCAGTTCCAGGAAAGGAGATAGTCCATTCCATGAACGGCTGCCACCGCCACGTGCAATGCATCGGTTGCCGCGTTCGGCGCCATGCCGGCCGCCTTCACGAGCAACGGGGCGAGACGCTCCGCCTCGGCGCTGATCGCAAGCAATTGGAGGCCGTCGCAAATCTCCAGACGTTGCCGCGCCACGTCCGGATCGCCGAGCCCGGCTTCGCCAATCACGACCTCCGAGGCAAAGAGTTCGTAGTCAACTCGCCGATTTGCCCACCATTCGCGCGTCAACTCTTGATTCCCCAGCACCACAACGTCCCGGCTCAGACGCCCGACGAGGTAGCTGATCACGCTCGTCTCGAGATAGACGCCAGGCTTCACGCGTCAACCGTAACCGATTCGGAGGCGTCTGGAAAGGTCCGCTGCCGGCGACCCAGCCGCTGTCGCGGGCCTTGGCAACTCGATGTCGTCCGATGCGTCAATCCGGTCGATTCCCGGAGTCGTCCGGCGTCAGCCGGACCACGCCCGGCGCGGGATGGCATGTGCTCCGCAAAACCGGCTTTGCCGCGCGATACTCAGCATTCGCCGTCGAAGGCGCGAGCTACTCCAGCTTCGCGATGACTACGGTTTTGCTGCGCACATACCATCCCGCGCCGGCCACTCGATTTCGAGCTTCGCCGAATGTCGCTTGGCTTAACCAGCCAAGGGCTCGCCCTTGATATCCCGATCCCTGCGGCGGCTGGTTGGCAGTATCTGCTTGGCGCGCTTCGCGCGCCCAGGACCGCTATGCGGACCGGCAACGAGTAAGAGCTTGCGTTTGGGGCCGCATAGCGGTCGACGCGTGGTCCCCAGAGCTTGCTCGCGCTTTCGCGCTGCCGCCTGTCGGCACGTCGGGACGGCCGAGCGCGGCTCCGTGGCCGCGATCGATGGATACGCCGCAGAAAACCGGGGGACCGAGGACTCCCGCGTCGACAGTGCGGCGTTAGGACCAAGCCGCTGGCGCGGCGGACGCTCCGCGTGAGGTGCGCTCGGCCAGCCGGGTAGCGTGTGGGTCACACGGAGGTGCCTGTGACCCATCTCAGACGCGCGATGCTGGAGGAACTCCAGCGGCGCAACTACGCGAAGACCACCGTTTACTACTACCTCAAGGCCGTCGAGCGATTCGCCAGGTTCTTTCACACGTCTCCGGATCAACTCAATCAGAGCCACCTACGTCAGTATCAGGCGTACCTGCTGCGCGAGCGGAAGCTCGGGCCGCGCACGGTCAAGCTCCACGTCTCCGCGCTCCGGTTCTTCTTCGTGAAGACGCTGAAGCGCCCCTACCTCCTGGAGGACATCCCCTTCCCGAAAGTCCCGCGGCGGCTTCCGGCGATCCTCAGCACGGACGAAGTCGCCCGGCTGATCGATGGGGCGAAGCATCTCAGCGATCGGACGATGCTCATGGTCCTGTACTCGACGGGCATGCGGAACGCCGAGCTCCGCCATCTGCAGGTCCGCGATATCGACAGCCGGCGCATGCTGATTCACATTCAGCACGGCAAGGGTGGGCGCGATCGGTACGTGCCCCTCAGCGCCACGCTGTTGGCGACGCTCCGCGTGTACTACCGCTGGATGCGGCCGAAGACGTGGTTGTTTCCCGGCACGATCCAGAACTGGCGCGCTGACAAGCCGATCACCCCGAAGGTCGTGTGGGACGCCTGTCGCGACGCTGCGAGGCGCGCTCAGCTGGAGAAACGCGTCTCGCCCCATCTTCTTCGCCACTCGTACGCCTCACATCTGGTGGAAGCGGGGGCTGACCTGCGGACCGTGCAGCTCTTGCTCGGGCACGTCAAACTCGAGCACACGGTCATCTACCTGCACTTGTCGCAGCGGCACCTCCAGGCCGTTGCCAACCCGCTTGATGCGATCTCGGTCTCCGGCGCCGACACCGTGCGCCGCACCCGCCGGCTGCACAAGCGGTGACGCGGCCACCCTTCGAGGTGGCCGACATCGTGCGCCGACATGGCGATCGCTTCGTGGAGAGATACCGCGCCTGGATGAGCGGGCAACATCGGCGCGTCCTCCGGGCGATCATGCAGTGTCGCACCGCCGCGCTCGGCGGGCATCGCGATCGCTGCGACCAATGCGCGCAGCCGGCCCTCTCGTACAACAGCTGCCGCGATCGGCATTGCCCGAAGTGTCTGACCGCGGCGCGGAACGCGTGGGTGGCGGCGCGCGAGCAGGAACTGCTGCCGGTCGGCTACGTCCACCTCGTCTTCACGATGCCGGAGCCCCTCGCCCGCCTCGCGCTCGTCAACAAGCGCGTGGTGTACGACCTGCTGTTTCAGGCAGCCGCCGAGACCTTGGTCCAAGTCGCGAGGAATCCGAAGCGCCTGGGTGGCGCCATCGGCGGCTTGATGGTCCTGCACACGTGGGGGCAGCGCCTCCAGCATCATCCCCACGTCCACTGCGTGGTGCCCATGGGCGGCTTGGCGCCGGACGGTGCCCGGTGGATCCATGCCCGTCCGCGCTTCTTCCTCCCGATCGCGGTCTTGCGGACACTCTTTCGCGGCAAGCTCGTAGCCGGCCTCCGGGCCGCCTTTCGAGAGGGGCGCCTCGATTTCCCCGGCTCGTTAGCGCCGCTGAAGCCGGAGGCGGCCTTTGGCGCCTTTCTCCGATCGCTGTATCGCCAGGCGTGGGTCGTGTACGCCAAGCCGCCCTTTGGCAGCCCCGCCCACGTGCTCCATTACCTGGCGCGGTACACCCACCGCGTCGCCATCTCGAACCACCGGCTCGTCGACGTGACTGACGACACCGTCTCGTTTCGGTGGAAGGACTACCGGCACGGGAGTCGGGTCCGGACGCTCACGCTCGACGTCGACGAGTTTCTCCGCCGCTTCCTGTTGCACGTCTTACCGAAGCGCTTCGTCCGGATCCGCTACTTTGGCTTCCTCGCGTCGCGGTGCCGGACGCCGCAGCTCGCGCAGTGCCGTCAGGCCTTGGCCGCCGCGTCGGCCCCGCCACCTGAACCGCCGCCTCCCGCGCCGCCGCGGTCATCGTGGCCGTGTCCTCGCTGTGGCGGCGCCATGCGCCTCATCGAGCGCCTCACGGCACGGCAACTCCGTCTCGAGGCACAGCTCGCCGACATCCTCCATGACACGTCGTAGCGGCAAGGCTCAGTCCGCCAGGCGCTCTGCAGTCGCGCTCGTACGCGCGAACGCCGGAGGTCTGCCCCGCGCTCCGCGTCGCTGCCCACGACCCCGCCGTCCCGCACGCCGTCCGCGTCGCCATCGCCGCGCTCGGACCGTCGGCACCGCCGGTACGCCCGCATGTCCGTGGTCCGTACGATTGAAAGGACATAGCTGAGGGGCCGCGTCCGCCGCAGACGCCAGCGGCTTGGTCCAAACGGCTCTATCGAGAGTGACCCGGCGATCGAACCTCGAGCTCGATCCGTGCGGTCGCGCGCCGGGTCACTCCCGATAGAGTCATATCGTTACACAGGACCTATCGGCCGGAACGCTGAAAACAGCGTTCGGAGTAACGTGCCGGCTCACCCGCGCCGGTAAGCGGCGCGAGAGCGACGCGGCGGCGTCGGGTGCAGCCGGATGTTATGCCGTGCCTTTGATTTCCTTGAGCGGCCCCGCTCCGCCCGCTACCACGATTCCGATGTTCAGACCGCTGTGATCTTTCACCCAAGCGCGCAAAGCCAACAGGCTGTCGTCGGGCTCCTTCTGAAGCCCCACGATCAGCGCCACCTCGTCTGGTCGGAGCTTGCGCCCTCGCTGCAATGCATCCCAGTCATCACCCCGTCGGCAACCGCCTGACAACATCTGAAGCGACTTCGGTGTCGGATCATGCGCGCGAGCCGTGAGCGCGAAGTCGTGCAACAGATTCAAGCCCTTCGTACCGAGCCGAAGGGAGCCAACGTAGTACAGAAGCAATTGGCCCATCACTTTGCCCGCGGCGTCGCCGGAATTCTCCTGCTTCACTTCGACGAGTACCAGGCGTCGAGAGCCGGATTCGGGAAGTACCATCAAGTCGACCGTACCAAACCCGCCGCGACAGATCTTGGCACGTCTGATCCATGGCGAACCGCGGTAACCAAGCTGCCCGAGATTGCGAATGATCCGATTCTCGATTCGATGCTCTGCGCTAATCACAAGTGTCTGTTCGTTCTTAGAAGGTGCCAGGCGTCGGCGCGCTGCGCCAGTTGCGCGACCTCACTGCGTCGAACGTATCGCATGATCGATGGAGCTTTCGCGGCGCGAATCAGCCGTAAGAACTCATCATGGGGAAGAACCCACGCCTTCGGTTGATACTCGATCTGGCCGAACTTCCCGTCATACGCGAGCAACACGACGAAGTGTCCCTTGCGGGCCGGGCCCGCGGCGTTGCCTACGAGCCAGTCGACTCGACCCGCGACCGCCTTCACATCGATCGTGATTGTCTTCCCAGGAGACTGAACCACAACGATGTCGACCGCCTTCTTGTTTCCGAGCGTGAGATTCGCGTCCAGGCCCAGTCGATACAGGACGGACATCGCGTGGAACTCTGATGCCAAGTTCGTGTTGTAGCCGCGCTGCGATCGAGGTCTTGCCTTTTGTGTCTTCGACACGAATCTCTCGTTTCGTCATTCAGTCAGAGGCATAACGCCGCGGCTAACAGCCCGTGGTGAAAGTCTGAGTTAGGGATCGACACGATCGATCCGTCGTACTACACTGCTGCGCATGGCGATGGGAACCCGACAGAGCGAGCAATCGT
>JACPCS010000122.1 GCA_016184455.1 Acidobacteriota bacterium | reverse complement strand
GACGATGGCCCGAAGCCGCACACCTCGACGTACATCGACAGGCCCAGCCCGACGAGCCGGCCCTCGGCCCGGGCGGCGTCGCGCTCCGCGTGCAACTGCTTCCAGTGGGCGGCCTCGAGCGCGCGGCCGAGCGCCGCCTCGTAGTTCCCCGAGTCGTACACGGCGCCCGTCTGCGTGGTGAAGGGGAACTTCTCCGGCCGGATGAAGTTCTTCCGGCGAACGTCGGCGGGATCCATCTTCAACTCGCGCGCCAGCATGTCCATCGCGCGCTCGACGAAGTACGTCGCCTCGGGGCGGCCGGCGCCCCGGTAGGCGTCGGTCGGCGTCTTGTTCGTAAAGACCTCGATGAGCGTGGCGCGGATCGCCGGGATGTCGTAGGTGCCGCTCGCCATCATCATCGTCAGCGTCGGGACGGCGGCCGTGAGCAACATGTTGTAGGCGCCGACATCGGCGATGAGGCGCATCTTCAGCCCGAGCACCCGGCCGTCGCGCGTCGCGGCCAGATCGACGTACGCGATGAGATCGCGCCCGTGCGTGGTGGCGACGAAGCTTTCGGAGCGGTCCTCCACCCACTTGACGGGGATGCCGAGCCGCTTCGAGAGGACCGCCGCGACGTAATCCTCGGCGTAGATGTTGATCTTGGCGCCGAAGCCGCCGCCCACTTCCGGGGCGATCGCCCGGACCTGGTGCTGCCCCAGCCCCGTCATCATGGCGATCATCGTCTTCAGGATGTGCGGCGCCTGGGTCGAGGACCAGATGGTCAGAAACTCCTTCCCGGGCTCGTAGTGCGCGACGACCCCGCGCGGTTCCATCGTGTTGGGCACGATGCGGTGGTTCACCATTCGCTGCGAGATCACGACGTCCGCCTGGGCAAACGCCTTGTCGATGGCGGAATCATCGACCGTCTTGCCGTCCCGGCTGACGCCCGTGCCGTTCGGGAGGGGCGGCAGCGCCACATTGTTCTCGAACTCCGAGTGGATGATCGCCGGCGTGCCGGTCATCGCCAGCTCCGGATCCACGACGGCCGGCCGGATCTCATAGTCGACGGCGATGGCGTCGGCGGCGTCCCGGGCCACGTAGCGATCGCGGGCCACCACCACCGCGACCGGCTCGCCCACACAGCGGACAACGTCGACCGCCACCGCGCGGTGAGGCGGCGACGGGAAGGATGTGCCGATCGGCATCGGGGCGAGAAAGTCGGCGATCTGCGCGCCCGTGAAGACCGCCTCGACGCCTTCCATGGCTTCGGCCGCGCGCGTGTCGATGGCGCGGATGCGGGCGTGGGCCACGTCGCTCCGCTTGAACGCCAGGTGCTGCATGCCGGCGATCGTGATGTCGTCGACGTAGGTGCCCCGGCCCTGGATGAGGCGCGGGTCCTCGCGGCGCTTGACCCGCTGGCCCACGAGCTTGGGGAGGACAGGGGCGACCATCACGGCCTCGCCACCTTCTTTGCGGCGTGCTGGATCGCGTTGACGATGTGCTGATAGCCCGTGCAGCGGCAGAAGTTCCCGGCAATTGCCTCGCGGATTTCGCCCTCTGAGGGCGTGGGATTATCGTTGAGGAGATCGACCGCCGACAGGATCATGCCGGGCGTGCAGAAGCCGCACTGGAGGCCGTGCTCTTCCCAGAAGGCCTCCTGCAGCGGATGGAGCCGGCCGTCGCCAGCCAGGCCCTCGATGGTGGTGACCGCGCAGCCGTCGGCCTGCACCGTGAAGATCGTGCACGACTTGGCGCTTCGGCCGTCGAGAAGAACAGTGCACGCGCCGCACTGGCTGGTGTCGCAGCCGACGTGGGTGCCGGTGAGGTGGAGGTGCTCGCGGAGGAAGTGGACGAGGAGCAGGCGCGGCTCCACATCTGCTTTCCGCATTCTGCCGTTGATGGTTATTGACACGTGGGCCATGCGTAGGGGAGCGAGTTTACATCGGCGCGCCCGATTGCGCCCTCGAGCTCGCGGTCAGGTCTGCTCCGAGCGCGCGGGCTGCCCGGCCAGGCACTGGTAGAACCGGTCCATCGTCATCCGCGCCACGCCTTCGAGCAGCCGCTGACCCACGCGGGCGATCAGGCCGCCGGCCTGCGCGCTTGCCGCGACCTGCACGGCCGTTCCGTTCCCGTCGGGTGCCAGCGTAATTGTCGCCGTGCCTCGGACAAAGCCTGGACGCCCTGTGCCGTTGACCAGCAACCGGTACGACTCCGGAGGGCGCAAGTCGGCCAGCTCGATCGTGCCGCTGAAGTCACCCGAGATCGCCGCGACGGCCACCGAGAGCTCGGTCTCATAACGGTTCGGTCCGACGGGCCGGAGGGCGCGGCAGCCCGGGATGCAGCGCGCGATCGCATCCGTATCCATCAGGAGCGCCCACACCTGCTGCGGGGGGGCGTCGAACCGGTAGGTGCCGCTGATGTCCATCAATTCACCGACAGCGGCCTATACCACCGTTGATCGTATAAAGCGCCGAGCAGCGGGGTCAGTCCCGTGCGGAAGGTCCGTGTCTGCACGGCCCGCTGCCCCTCGTCGGCCGATTTCTGATCCGCCCATACGCCGATCGAGGTGAAGTGGTTGGTTCTGTTCGACTGATGCACGACATCGAAGCGCAGGGCGCCGGGATCCCGGCGGGTTTGTTCCGCGAACGGCCGCATGAGCGCCATGGCCGCGTCGCGGCTGTTTCCCGGCACGTCGATATGCGTGACGGCGTAGATCGTTCCGCGTCCCTCGCGCGTGGGCCCGACCATCGTCGCCACGCAGATCCGATCGTCGATCGGTGCCAGGAGCAGCGGCCCCACCTGTTCGCGGAATCGCCGGGTATGCTCGGCGCCGGCGTGGGCCTCGCGCGCCGCCTGGTCCTTCCAGATCTCGAGGATCGCGAACTGGTTCGACTGCGTGGTGCTCTGAAGCGTCTCGTAGCGCACAGGCCCTTCCGTGCGGCTCGCTCGGGCCAGCTCCTCGAGCAGGCTCGCGACCTGGCGCTGTGACGCAGGGACGGCCTCGAGATAGCTGACGACATAGATGGCCGACTCCCCCTGTGCGTGCAGCGCGGTCGACGAGGTGCACGCGAGAACCGAGACGACGGCAAGTCCCAGCACACGACGCATGATGACCTCCAGCCGTGTGACCGCCGAATCGAGACGGTCGGCGTCACGGTGAGCGGATTCTAACTCCGCAGGACCCCAGGGGTAATTCTGCGAAGGTCACCTGTGACATCATGCCGTGCGGACTCCAGCGTGCGATGCCTGAGATCTCGAGAGGGCAGGGTCATGGCGCACGCCATCTATCGAGTCGAGCACTTTGAAATCGTGGGGCCATACACGTTGGCGCTTCGATTTGCGCGGCTCATTCGGCAACGTTGCCCGCACATAGAGGTGCAATGAACTCCGAGAAACGGGTATTCGTCGCTGGCGCGACAGGGGTCATCGGACGGGCCGTATGCACCTTGCTCGTCGCTGATGGCTGGCATGTCACAGGAACGACTCGCAGAGCCGAAGCTGCACACGAACTCGAGACTGTGGGTGTAGAACCAGCGGTCGTTGACATGTTCCACGCGGACGCATTGCGGACGGCGGTGCTCAACGCGCGGCCTACCGCTGTTATTCATCAACTGACAGACCTGCCAAAGCGGCTCGATCCAATGAATTTGAAAGAGGCGCTCATGCGCAACGCATTGCTTCGAGAGGTCGGCACCAAGAACCTGATTGATGCGTGCATCGCTTGCGGTGTGGGCCACGTGGTAGCGCAGAGCATTGCCTTTGCTTACGCGCCGGGGCCCCAGCCTTTCACCGAGGACGCCCCGCTCAACGTACACGCCTCGGACCCGGTCGCCGCGCGCACTGCCAGCGCCGTGCGGATTCTCGAGAGTCTAGTACTTGCCGGTCCGTTCCGTGGCGTTGTTCTTCGCTACGGAAAACTCTATGGTCCAGGCACGTGGGCAGCCACGCCGCCTATCGGTGCCCCTCTCCATGTAGATGCAGCTGCCGACGCGGCACGCCGTGCGCTTCTGCACGGAGAAACTGGCGTCTATAACGTGGCGGAGCCCGATGGGATGGTTTCAATCGTAAAGGTCGTCCATCAGTTGGGTTGGAGTCCAGATTTTAGGATCCGAAGGGCGGGCGAACAGGTCGTTCGTTTGCCGGACTGAAGCCGGACACTACGTACCCCACGTACCCCGAGTGCACCCAGGTGCTCGGCCAGTTGCTCGAGGCTGGCCAGATTGTGCGCCGGCAAGAAGTCATCCACGTGCCGGAGCGCCGCCTGCATGCCGCGCGTCAGCGGCTCGTAGCCCGGTGACCCGAGCAGCGGATTCAGCCAGATCAGGCGGCGGCACTGGCGGTGCAGGCGCGCGACCTCCGTCGACAACCGCGCCGGGTCGCCGCGGTCCCAGCCGTCCGACACGATCACGACTACCGGCCCGTGGCGCATGACGCGCCGCGCCCACCGCGTGTTGAACGTCCGCAGGGCATCGCCGATGCGCGTGCCGCCGCCCCAATCCTTCACGTCCTGCACGAGGCGCTCAATGGAGGCCGCCCCGCCCCCTTCGGCCAGGCGGCGAGTCACGCGCGTCAGCCGGGTGGCAAAGACGAAGCTCTCTACGCGCCGGCCGTGCTCGGTCAGGCCGTAGAGGAAATGCAGCAGCATGCGGCTGTACCGATCCATCGACCCGCTGACATCGGCGATGAGCACAACCGGCCGAGGCAACCGGCGCCGCCGACGGCGGGGCAGGTCGACGACCTCGCCCCAGCGCAGCAGGTTGCGCCGCAAGGTGCGGCGCAGGTCGATCGCCCCGGCTGGCGTCGGCCTCCACCGCCGCGTCCGCCGGACGCCGAGCTGCCAGGGAAGCCGCTCCAGCAGGACGCGCGCGCGGTCGATCTCGGCCGGCGTCAGTTCCGCAAAGTCCTTGGTGCGCAGGACCTCGACGGGGCTGTAGGCGCCGACGGCGCGCGGGACCGCCGTCGAGTCGGCGGCGTCACGGTCCGCCAGCTCGATGGTGGAGGCCGTGGCGGCCACGGGTCTGGCGACGACCCGGGGCCGTTCGCCGAGGGAGAACAGCGGCAGGCCGCCGGAGGAACCGGCTCGCGCGCGGAAGAAGAGATCGAAGGCGTGGTCGAAGCGCGCGAGATCCTCGTGGCGGTGCATCAACAGGCAGCGGAGCGCCGCCCGCACATCGGTGCGGCTTCTCACCCCGAGCCGCTCAATCGCGAGGAGCGCGTCGAGCATCCGGCCGTGGTGCACGTCGAGCCCCGCCGCCCGGAGCACGCGCCCGAACCGCAGGATGTTGACGGCGAGGGCCCCGGCATGTTGGTCCGGCTGAAGCCGGACGCCACGTACGGTCATGCTCCCGCCTGGCCGGCGCTCCGCGCCAGCGCGCGTGCGAGGATCGACTGAATCCGTTCGCCGCGCACCGATTCGATGTCTTCCTGATTCTTGAGCAGCAGCCCGAGCGTCTCGTTGATGGCGTCCGCCTCGAGCACGTCCTGGTTGAGCGCGACCAGGGCCGCCGCCCAGTCGAGCGTCTCAGAAATCCCAGCCGCTTTGTACAGATCCACCGTGCGGAGCTCCTGGACGAAGGCCGCGACCTGCGCGGCCAGACTGGCCGACAGCCCGGGCACCTTGGTCGAGACGATGCGATGCTCCTTGTCGAAGTCGGGATAGTCGATCCAGGCGTACACGCAGCGGCGCTTGAGCGCGTCGTGGACCTCGCGCGTGCGGTTGGAGGTGATGACCACCACAGGGGGCTGCTCGGCGCGGATCGTCCCGAGCTCGGGGATCGTGATCTGGAAATCCGACAGCAGCTCCAGCAGGTACCCCTCGAACTCCTCGTCGGCGCGGTCGATCTCGTCGATCAACAGCACGGGCGGCCGCTGGCGCGTCTGCTCCACGGCGCGCAGGAGCGGGCGCTTGACGAGGAAGGCCTCGGTGAAGAGCTCGTGGGCGGCCGATTCGCGATCCAGTGCCTCGGCGGTCTCGAGCAGGCGGATCTCGAGGAGCTGCCGCGAGTAGTTCCACTCGTAGACGGCGTGGCTGATGTCGAGGCCTTCGTAGCACTGCAGCCGGATGAGTGACGTACGCAGCGCTGCCGCCAGGACCTTGGCGACCTCGGTCTTGCCGACGCCGGCCTCACCTTCGAGAAACAGCGGGCGCTGGAGTATCAGCGCGAGAAAGATCGAGACCGCGAGGCTGCGGTCGGCGACGTACAGCTCCCGTTCGAGCAGCGTCTGAAGTTCGTCGACCGAAGCGGGGAGTCGAAGAGCTTCAACGGTCAACTATGTGAGTCCCGCCCGCGCCGCCGCGGCCGCCAGCGCCCGCTTGACGTACACCGGTGCCATCGCGGCACGGTACTCTGCCGACGCGAAGACGTCGCCATTGACGTCTCCGCCGAGGTCCTCGCGGACGCGGGCCGCGGCCGCTTGAAAGCTGGCGGCCTCTGCCGGCTGGCCGGTCAGCGCGCGTTCGACCGCGGAAGCACGGCGGGCATGAGGCACGAGACCGCCCACGGCCACCTGGACCTCCGCGCACGTCCCCTTGTTCACCGCCACGCGCGCCGCCGCACCAACCACCGCGTACCGCGAGGCCGGATGCGCGAACTTCACGTACGCCGACCCCACCCCCCGCTTGGACATCGGCACGACGACAGCGGCCACAATCTCATTGTCGCGAAGCGCCGTCGTCATGATGCCGGTAAAGAACTCGGCGGCCGGGATCGTGCGCTCGCCCTTCGGGCCGACGGCCACAACGGCCGCATCGAGCGCGACGAGCACCGTCGGCAGATCGGAGGCGGGATCCGCGTGTGCGATGTTGCCCCCGATCGTCCCCCGGTTGCGCACGGCCGGATCGCCGACTCCGGCCGCGGCTTCCGCCAGTGCCGCCGCCGATGTCCGCACCTCGGCCGACGCGGCGACCGCGGCGTGCGTGGTCAGCGCCCCGATCCGCAGGCTGTCGCCCTGGCCCGCGATGCCGCGGAGCTCGGTAATCGGTCCGATGTCGATCACGGCAGGCGGGGCCGCCAGTCGCAGCTTCAGCAGCGGGACGAGGCTGTGGCCGCCGGCGAGCAGCTTGGCGCCGGGATTCGCCGCCAGGAGCCGATGCGCCTCGGCCAGCGACGTCGCGCGGAGGTACTCGAAGTTGGCCGCGAACATCGTCATGCTCCCTTCCCGGCGGTGATCGCCCGCCAGACCCGTTCTGGCGTCAGCGGCATCTGAATCGAGCGCACCGTGAACGGCTCGAGCGCATCGATCACCGCGTTGTAGACGGCTGCGGTCGAGGCGATCGTGCCGGCCTCGCCAATCCCCTTGACGCCGAGCGGATGGTGGGGTGAGGGCGTCACTGTCGAGCGCACGTCGATGTCCGGCAGCAAATCGGCGCGGGGAATCGCGTAGTCGATCAGCGATCCCGTCAACAACTGCCCGTTCTGGTCGTATACCGCCTGCTCCCACAGCGCCTGGCCGATACCCTGCACCACGCCGCCATGGACCTGGCCTTCGACAATCGTCGGGTTGATCTGGCGTCCGCAGTCGTCGACTGCGACATACCGCTTCAGTTCGACGTGGCCGGTTTCGGGATCGACTTCCACGACGGCGATGTGCGTGCCGAAGGGGTATGTGAAGTTCGGCGGGTCGTAGAAACTCGACGCCTCGAGGCCCGCTTCCATGCCCTGCGGCAGGTTCCAGGCCACGTTGGCCATCAGCGCGATGTCCTGAATCGTCTTGGCCTTGTCGGGGGATCCGCGGACGAAGAATTTTCCGTCGGCGTAGTCGATATCCTCGACCGCCGCCTCGAGCAGGTGGCTGGTCAGCAGGCGCGCCTTCTCCTTGATCTTGCGCGTCGCTATGGCAAGGGCGGCGCCGCCGACGGCCGTCGCGCGGCTCCCGTACGTGCCCCATCCCATAGGGGTGTTCTCCGTGTCGCCGTGCACGACTTTCACGTCGGTGACCGCCACGCCGAGCTCGTCGGCCACGACCTGCGCGAACGTCGTTTCCTCGCCCTGGCCGTGCGGCGAGATGCCGACGAACACGTGGACCTTGCCGCTCGGATGGAACCGGACGATGGCGCTCTCCCACAGACCGCCCTGGAAGCCGACGGCTCCGGCCACCTGTGACGGACCGAGGCCGCAGATCTCGACGTACATCGAGACGCCAATGCCGATGTAGCGCCCCTTCGCCCGCGCGGCGGCCTGCTCCGTGCGCAGGTTGTCGTATCCGATCTGCGCGAGCGCCGTGTCGAGCGCTCCCTGGTAGTCCCCGCTGTCGTAGGTCAGGCCGGTCGCCACCGCGTGGCCGTTCTCGAAGGGAGGTATCAGGTTGCGGCGGCGCACCTCGACCGGATCCGCCTTGATTTCGTCGGCGAGCAGGTCGACGAGGCGTTCCAGCATGTAGGTCGCCTCGGGCCGGCCGGCGCCGCGGTACGCCTCCACCGGCGTGGTGGTCGTATACACGCCGTAGACGTCCTCTTTGATGGCGGGGATCTGGTACGGGCCCGACAGCATCAGGCCGTGCAGGATCGTCGGAATGCCCGGCGCCGCGGTCGACAGGTATCCGCCCATCCCCGCCCACACCGTGGCGCGCACGCCGAGGATGCGGCCGTCCGTGGTCGCCGCCAGCTCGACCTCCTGGACGTGGTCGCGCCCGTGCGTGGTCGAGACGTAGTTCTCCGATCGCGTCTCGACCCATTTCACCGGGCGGCCGAGCTGCATCGCGCAGAACACGGTGATGAAGTCCCCCTGGATCTGCGGAATCTTGCTGCCGAAGCCGCCGCCGACCTCCGGCGCAATCACGCGCAGGCGATCCTCGGGCACACCGGTCACCACCGACATGATGAACCGCACGATGTGCGGATTCTGGGTGGTGTTCCACAGCGTCAGCTCGCCGGTCGCCGGTACGTATTGCGCCAGCGCACCGCGTGGTTCCATCGCGGTCGGAATCAGTCGCTGCTGCACGATGCGATCGCGGACGACCACGTCGGCCGATGTGAACGCCGCGTCGATGTCGCCGCCCGCCACCGTCCAGTGGAAGGCGATGTTGCCTGGCGCTTCCTCGTGCAGGTGCGGCGCGCCCGCCTCGGCGGCCTTCTGCGGATCGACGACGGCCGGGAGCGGCGCGTAGTCGACGTCGATGAGCTCGAGCGCGTCGTAGGCCTGGTGGTCGGAATCGGCAACGACCACCGCGACGGCGTCGCCGACGAACCGCACCGTGTCCGTCGCCATCGGCCGATACGGGGCGGTCTTGAGATTCGAATTAGGAATCAACCACGCGCAGGGGATCGGCTTCAGCACGCCATCGCTGTCGGCGCCCGTGAAGACCGCCACCACCCCGGGCGCCGCCTTCGCGCGGGCCGTGTCGATCGTCCGGATGCGGGCGTGCGCGTGAGGGCTGCGCAGGATGGCGGCGTAGGCTTGACCCGGCAGCGTGAAATCCGCCGTATAGAGCGCCGTTCCGGTCAGCAGGCGCGGATCCTCGCGCCGCCGGATGCCGGATCCGAACACGCGCGCGGGAGCCGGGGCAGTGGCTGCGACGCTCATGCGCGACCTCCTGCGGCCGCCGCGGCCTGCACGGCGCGGACGATGTTCTGGTAGCCGGTGCAGCGGCACATGTTGCCTTCGAGCCCGTGCCGGATCTGCTCGGGCGAGGGGTTCGGGTTGGTGCGCAGCAACTCGTAGGCCGCGAAGATCATGCCTGGCGTACAGAAGCCGCACTGCAGGCCATGCTTCTCCCAGAACGCCTCCTGCAGCGCCGAGAGCTGGCCGTTGGACGCCAGTCCTTCAATCGTCGTGACCGCGCACCCGTCGGCCTGCACGGCCAGGCAGGTGCACGACTTGACGGCGATCCCGTCGAGCAGCACCATGCAGGCGCCGCACTGGCTGGTGTCACAGCCGATCTTCGTCCCCGTCAGGCCGAGCACGTCCCGCAGGAACTGCACCAGGAGCAAGCGAGGCTCGACTTCGGCGCTGCGCGCCCGGCCGTTGATGCTGATTGTGATGGGCACCTTCATGGAACCTCCGGGGACGAGGTTTTGGGCAGACGCCTCTGGAGGCCCGCAGCTTATGACCGGCGATAGCGAAAGTCAATCGCTGCAGCGGGCCCGAGCCACGATGGCGAGCCGAGGCGCCGTGGCGTGCGACGAACCGCTCTCCGAGTTGGACACGACCCTGCTCGAGGCCTCCGGACCAGGCCGACCGATGATTTCCGGGGGGGTCGGCCGTCTATATGCTGTCGGACGGTGGGCAGGTCTTCATGCCGATGGAGGAGACGTTCTTCGCGGTGCGGTTTGCTATGCTCCGAGATCGGTTCGGCACGTCCTGGATGATTCTCCATCCGAAGCCCCGGCAGTGAACGGTGATTGGAGTCACGAATGAGCGGCGTACGAGTACTCGTGGGCACGCGCAAGGGCGCGTTCGTGCTGATGGCCGACGGCAGCCGTAAGACGTGGGACGTCAGCGGCCCGCATTTCGGCGGGTGGGAGGTCTACCACGTGAAGGGATCCCCTGTCGATCCGAACAGGATCTACGCGTCGCAATCGAGCAGCTGGTTCGGGCAGATCATCCAGAGGTCGAGCGACGGCGGGAAGACGTGGGAGGTACCCGGCGGCGAGAAGATGCCCGAGCCAACCGATCCGCCAGGCAGCGTGAGCAACAAGTTCGTGTACGACACGTCTGCGGGCACGGGCAGACCCCTCACGACGCACCAGTGGTATGACGGGACGCAGCATCCATGGGAGTTCAAGCGGGTCTGGCATCTCGAGCCGTCGCTCTCGGATCCCGACATCGTGTACGCGGGCGTGGAAGATGCCGCGCTCTTCCGCTCGACCGACGGCGGCCGGAGCTGGCACGAGCTCGCCGGCTTGCGCGGCCACGGCTCGGGCCCGCAGTGGGCTCCGGGGGCCGGAGGACTGTGCCTCCATACGATCCTCCTCGATCCCGCGAACCGGAATCGTATGTACGTCGCCATCTCGTCCGCTGGCGCGTTTCGCACCGACGATGGTGCGAAGACGTGGAAGCCGATCAACCGCGGCTTGCATTCGCAGTACATTCCCGACCCGGACGCGGAGATCGGGCACTGCGTGCACCGGATCGCGATGCACCGCTCGCGCCCGAACGTGCTCTTCATGCAGAAGCACTGGGACGTGATGCGCACCGAGAACGCGGGCGACTCCTGGCGGGAAGTGAGCGGGAATCTCCCGACCGACTTCGGCTTCGTCATCGAGGTGCACGCGCACGAGCCCGACACGATCTACGTGGTGCCAATCAAGAGTGACTCGGAGCACTACCCGCCCGATGGCAAGCTGCGCGTCTACCGGAGCCGCTCGGGCGGCCACGAGTGGGAAGCGCTGACGAACGGGTTGCCGCAGCGCGACTGCTACGTCAACGTACTGCGGGACGCGATGGCGGTCGATGCGCTCGATCCGTGCGGCGTGTACTTCGGCACGACCGGCGGGCAGGTCTATGCGTCGGCCGATGCGGGCAACACCTGGGAGCCCATCGTCCGTGACCTGCCGGCCGTGCTCTCCGTCGAGGTACAGACGCTCAGATGATCACTTCGTACGAATGAAAGCGATGATTCGGGTCGTGCTGCCGCAGCATCTGCAGACGCTGGCGCGCGTCGGCAGCGAGGTGACGCTCCAGCTCGATCGCCCGGTTACGCAGCGCGCGATCCTCGACGCGCTCGAGGCGCAGTGCCCGGTGCTGCGCGGCGCCATCCGTGACTATGCCACCGGGAAGCGCCGCGCGTTCATCAGGTTCTTTGCCTGCGAGGAGGATCTGTCGCACGAGTCGCCGGACGCGCCGCTCCCCGAGGCGGTCGCAACCGGCGCCGAGCCGTTTCTCATCGTCGGCGCTCTCGCCGGCGGTTAGTCCTGGGTCCCCGACGCCTTGACGTACTTTTTGAGCGCCATCCCGCCGGTCAGCGAACCGTAGATGTTGCCGGCGGCATCGACGGCCACACCTTCCTGTGACGGCTCGGCCGAGGTGTCCGGAATGAACGCCGTCACCTTGCCATCCCTGACGCTGCCGATGCGAATCCCCGTGGTGAAGCCGGAGTTTGTCTTCGGGTTCGACTGGTGATCGGCGACATAGAGGATGTCGTTCCTGTCGATGAAGACACCGCTCGGCCGGCCGAACTGCTTCCACTCCTCGAGGAACGTGCCGTCCTGATCGAAGATCTGGATGCGGTTGTTGCCGCGGTCGCCGACGAAGAGGCGCCCGCGCGAGTCCATGGCGAGCGCGTGCGGGGTCTCGAAATCTCCGGGGGCGGTCCCTTTCTTCCCCCACGTCTTGATGAACGTCCCGTCTTTGGCGAACTTCACGATGCGCGCGTTCGAGTTGCCGCCGTGGCCGTCGCCGATGAAGATGTCGCCGTTCGGCGCGACGAGAATCGCGGACGGCATGTTGAAGGTGTCAGGGCCGGTGCCCGCGACGCCCGCCTTGCCGAGCGTCATCAGCAGCTTGCCGTCCTGGTTGAACTTGAAGACCTGGTGGCCCTTGCCGTTCCGTTTCGGATCCTTGCCGTCGGGTCCCTCGCCGTCGCTCACCCACACGTTGCCGTCACGGTCGATATGGATCCCGTGCGGGCGGATGAACATCCCGGCGCCGAAGCTCTTCTCGAGGGTGCCCGAGGCGTTGAACCTGAGGATGGGCGCGACGTTCGACTCGGTGCAGTAGTTCCCGCCGCACCGTTCGAATACCCAGATATGGTTGCCGTCGCGGTCGATGGTGATCCCGGCCGTCGATCCCACCTTGCGTCCGTCCGGCATCTTGAAGAAGTTCTCGATCGTCCGATATGGATTGGCCTGCGCGTAGACGCCGGCGGCGAGCGCGAGGGTCGTCAGCACGAGGCCGAGCGCCGTGCGGTGTGTGCGGGACATAGAACCTCCGTTCGTCCTACCGACTACCAACTACCACCTACCAGCTGGCGGCAAGTATATGATGAGTCGCGTGATCGACGCCTTCTGCCACATTCTGCCGCCAAAGTACGAGGAAACCCGCTGGGCGCGGGCCGGATCGAAGGAGTGGGCCACCGGCAGTCCGGCGCATCTCCAATACGTGCGCACCGGACGCAAGGCGCCCAACTACGAAGGGCTCACGAGCCTCGAGGCGCGCTTCCGGATGATGGACCAGTTCGACGGGTACCGTCAGATCATCAGCCTGGCGGGCCCGCCCCCGGAGCACATCGCGCCGCAGGCGACCGTCGAGCTCGCCACGATTGCCAACGACGAGCTGGCCGCACTCGTGGCCAGATATCCGGACCGCTTTGCGGGCGCCGCGGCCGCCGTGTCGATGAACGAGCCCGATGGCGCCTGCCGCGAGATCGAGCGCGCCACCGGCGACCTCGGTCTGTGCGCCGTGCAGATCTACAGCAACGTCAACGGCCGTCCCCTCGACGCGCCGGAGTTCCGCGTCGTCTTCCGGACGCTGGCCGAGCGGCGCGTGCCGATCCTCCTGCACCCGGCACGCGGCCGGAAGCACGCCGACTATGGCGCCGAGACCGAATCGAAATACCTGGTGTGGCAGGTATTCGGCTGGCCGTACGAGAGCACGGCGGCGATGATGCGGCTCGTCTTCGGCGGCATCATGCAGGAGTTCCCCGATCTGAAGGTCCTCGTGCACCACACCGTTGCGATGGTGCCGTTCTTTCACGGGCGCATGCAGTCGATGTTCGACATGTTCGCCGAGGAGCTGAAGCTCGAGACCGGGGGCCGGCTGACCGAGCCGCCGCTCGACTACTTCAGGCGCTTCTACGGCGACATCGGCGCCTTCTCGGCGAGCGCGGTCAACGTCGCGCGCGATTTCCTCGGCGCCGACCACCTGCTCTTCGGCAGCGATGCGCCATTCGATGCAACGGGCGGCACATGGTCGATCCGCGCGAGCATCGACTCGGTGAAGAACTCGACCTGTACGGAGGCGGAAAAGCAGGCGATCTTCACGACGAATGTCGAGCGCTTTTTCAGCCTGAACCGCTGAACCTGCGAACCGTGAACCCGACCACCAACCACCACCCACCAACCACCAACCGATCTCCGTGGTGGGTCGTCTTCGGTTCTACGCTCGGCCTGATGGTGGCCAACGGTCCGATCGTCTTCTTCACGTTCGGGCTCTTCCTTGGGCCGATCACAACCGAGTTCGGGTGGGACCGTGCGACGTTCTCCTCGTCGCTGCTCGTCGGCCACACGCTGGCGGCGCTCGCGTACCCGTTCATGGGCCGCGCCATCGACCGGTTCGGCATCCGCCGCATGACGCTGACGTTCATCCCGATCTTTGCGCTGGCGACCGCGGCGGTCGCGCTCACGCCGCCGTCGCCGCTCGTGTTCATCGCGCTCGCGGGATTCTGCGGGTTCGTGAGCGTCGGCCAGGCGCCGCCGGCCTACGCGAAGGCGGTCTCGGCGTGGTTCGACGAGCGCCGCGGGCTCGCGCTCGGCATTGCCATGGCGGGGATCGGCCTCGGCGCGACGCTCGTGCCGCAGTTTGCGCGCTGGGTCATCGCCGGCTACGGCTGGCGCGCGGGGTATGTGGCGCTCGGCGCGCTCACGTTTGCGGTGGCGTTTCCCGCCGTCGCGCTGTTCATTCGTGAACCGGCGCGCGGTGTCCGTGGTGACCAGGAGGATCGTCCCGATGCCGCGCTTCCCGGCCTCACGGTGGCCGAATCGGTTCGTTCATCGACCTTCTGGCTGCTCGCCGTGGCGGTCTTCCTCGTCGTGACGACGGTCAACGGGATGATCGGCCATCTGGTGCCGATGCTGACCGACCGCGGCCTCGATGTGCGGGAGGCGACGACGACGCTGTCGGCGGTGGGGTTGTCGACGATCGCCGGCCGGGTGATGGCGGGGTATCTGCTGGATCGGCTCTTCGCGCCGTACGTCGCCGCGGGCCTGTTCATGCTCCCGCTGGTCTCGATCGCCGTGCTGACGGGCGCGGTCGGCAGCGTGGCGCCCGTGGTCGCGGCGGTCACCCTTGGATTCGGCCTCGGAGCGGAGATCGACGTGATCGGATTCCTGACGGGACGCTACTTCGGCCTGCGCGTCTACGGCGAGATCTACGGGTATCTGTTCGCGATCTTCACGCTCGGCACGGGCCTCGGGCCGGTGCTCATGGCGCTGGCCTTCGACGTGACGCGCTCGTACGACGCGACGCTCGTCGCATTCGCCGGGGCGCTGCTGACGGCGAGCGTGCTCGTCTCGCGTCTCGGCGCGTACCGATTTCCAGCGCCGCACGCGCGGCAGCACGCCGTACGCGCTGCAGTACGTAGTGTCCGGCTTTAGCCGGACCTGAGTTCGACTGCACCGGCTCGATGGTCCGCCTGAAGGGCACCCCACCGCCGGACGCCACGGACGTCAAAGGAGGTTATATGCGCCGACAGCAGAGCATCGGGACTGGGCTGCTGGTCGTCGTGGCACTCATGACCGCCGCTGCGTGCGCGCCGCAGGGCGCCACAGGCCAGGCTGGATCCGTCACGGTCTTCGAAGGCGCGCGGCTCATTACAGGCGATGGGAGCGCTCCGATAGAAGATGCCGTGTTCGTCGTCGAGAACGATCGCTTTACCGCCGTCGGCCGCCGCGGCGCGCTGCCGGTGCCGGAGGGCGCGCGGCGCGTCGATCTGACCGGCAAGACGGTCATGCCCGCCATGGTCGACGTCCACGGGCACTACGGATATCAGAACGTGCCGGCGGCCTCGATGTCGAAAGAGATGTACACCCGCGAGAACCTGATCGATCACCTGGAGCGGCTTGCCTATCACGGCATCAGCGCGACCATCGGCATCGCCGATCTCGTCGACCGCTCGGATCTGCGCGGCGGCCGGACGGGTTGGGGCGACGTGCCGCTCCGGATGCGGAATGAGGTCGTGCCCGGAGCCGCGCTCTTCCGCACGGCGGGTCCGGGGATCGCGTGGCCGGGATCCGGCGCCCAGGGACATCCGTCCCGGTCGGATGTGCCGTATCCCGTGACGAGCGTCGGGGAAGCTCGGGCGGCGGTTCAGGACTACGCACTCATGAAGCCCGAGTTCGTCAAGATCTGGACAGACGACCGCGATGGGCGCGCGAAGAAGCTGACCCCGCCGATCTATCGCGCCATCGCGGAAGAGGCGCACAGGCAGGGCATCCCCGTCGCGGCCCACAACGTTACGCTGGCGGATGCCAAAGAGCTCGTGCGCGCGGGCGTCGAAGGGTGGGTGCACGTCCCGGTACGCGGCGGCGACGAAGTGGACGACGAGATTCTCGCGCTGGTGAGGGCACGCGTCGCCCAGAACAACCGGCCGCGCATGTGGATGACGCCGCTCGTTCGGCCCGCATGGATGAATGCACAAGGGGGCGGCAGACCGACATGGCTCGACGACCCGCTCCTCAGCGACACGTACCTGCCGCAGCACAACGAGGAGCACCTCGCGAAGGAGCTCGCGGCGATGACCCCTGCGCAGGTGGAGGAGGCGCGCCGGACGCTCGCGCGCGACGGCCGCAACGCGATGCGGCTGCGCGAGGCCGGCATCCGGGTCGTCCTCGGCACCGACACCGGCCAGATCCGGCACCGCATCGGCTATTTCGCGCATCTCGAGCTCGAAGCGCTCGTCGCGATCGGGATGACGCCGATGGAAGTGATCGTCGCCGCCACGCGCGATTCCGCCGAGATTGCGGGCGTGAACACCGGTCTGGTCGCCGCCGGCCGCAACGCCGATTTCATCGTCCTCGACGCCAATCCGCTCGAGCGCGTCTCGAATACGCGCCGGATCGCCGACGTGTACCTGCGCGGCGCCCGCGTCGACCGCGCCGCGCTCCGGGCGCGGTGGCGGCCGACGACATAAGGGAGTAGTTGCAGTAAAATCCCGCCCTCTCCCGCCTATCCGGGAAACAGCACCACGTGCTTATCGGGGGGCTTTGGATGACTCAAGGAGGGTCTGCATGAAATCGGCGTTCGTTCGCGGGGTCCTGACCGTGCTGGTGGTCCTGCTCGTGCCGGTGTTTGCCTTCGCGCAGGAGGCGACCCTTGCGGGCAGCATCACCGACTCGACCGGCGGTGTGCTGCCGGGCGTCACCATCACCGCCGTACATGAGGCGAGCGGCAACACGTTTACCACCGTCACCGACGAGCGGGGCGAGTTCCGTCTCCCGGTGCGCGTCGGCGGCTACCGTGTGACGGCTGAACTTTCGGGCTTTACGACGGTGAATCGGGCGCTGCAGGTCCTGATCGGCCAGACGGCGGAGCTGGACATGCAGATGGCCCCCTCATCGGTGCAGGAAACCGTCACGGTGACTGGTGAGGTGCCGCTCGTCGACACCACGTCGTCGACCGTGGGTGCCAACATCGACCCGCGGCAGGTGCAGGATCTGCCGCTGAACGGCCGCAACTGGATGGACCTGACGCTCCTGGCGCCGGGCGCGCGCCGGAACGAGGGCGGCGGCATGGCGCAGTTCCGTCAGGGGTATTCACAGACCAACGTGGACGGCCAGCAGCTGACCATCAACTATCACTCGCAGACCGACACCGAGCAGCCGGGCTTCAGCCGGGACGCGATCGCGGAGTTCGAGGTCGTCGCCAACCGGTTCGACGCCACGCAGGGGCGCTCGCAAGGCATGGTCGTCAACGCGGTCACCAAGTCTGGCACGAACACGTTCACCGCTTCGGTCGGCGGCTACTTCCGGAGCGACAAGTTCAACGCCGAGGATTTCATCACCAACCGCGTGCTCCCCTACTCGAACCAGCAGGTGAGCACGACGTTCGGCGGCCCGATCCGCCGGGATCGCGTGCACTTTTTCGGCGCGTATGAGTACGAGCGCGAGCCGAAGACCTACACGTATACGAGCCCCTATCCGAGCTTCAACATCGACCAGGAGTTCCCGACGAAGGTGCACAAAGTGCTCGGGCGGCTCGACGCGCAGTTCACGCCGCAGATGCGGCTGACGGCACGCGTCTCGTACTTCAACAACATCTTTTATGCGGGCGGCGGCGCGACATCGCACCCCTCGGCCGGCGGCACGCGGAAGCGTGAGACGCCGCAGTACAACGGCACGCTCACGCACGTGCTCAGCAACCGCTCCGTGAACGAGATTCGTGTCGGCGTCACCAATTACGAACGGCAGGATGCCCCCTCGGTCAGATGGAAGGGAGGCCTGTTCCCGTATCGTCCGGTGCTGAACGGAAACGCCCCTGTCATCCAGTTGCGGGGGTACAGCATCGGCGCCAACTCGCTCAACATCTTCCAGGACACCCAGTCCGTTCGCGACGATTTCACGACGTCGTACGACTGGGGGGGCCGCCATGACGTCAGGATCGGCGGCGAGTATTTCCGGTTCGCGGTCGACTTCGGCTGGTGCAACCGGTGCATGGGTGAAATCGATGCGCGCCTGGGCCCGCCGCCCGCCAACCTCGAATCGCTGTTCCCGGTCTGGAACGACGCGTCCACGTGGAATCTGCAGCCGCTCTCGCGGCTCACATCGCAGGTGCTCTACGCCGTGTCGGACACGGAGCACCACTACAACATCGTCCGCAACCTCCTCGCCGGCTGGGTGCAGGACGACTGGCGCGTGGGGGACAACGTGACGCTCAACCTCGGCGTCCGCTACGACTGGGATTCGAACTCGCAGGCGGAGAAGCTGCGGCTGATGCCGTTTCTGCCGGGCAATCTTCCTCACGACAACAACAACGTCGCGCCGAGGGTTGGCGTGAACGTGCGCCTCAACGATCGGACGGTGGTGCGCGGCGGCTACGGGCTGTTCTTCGCGTTCTCGCCGAACGACGGCGTCCAGCAGAGCTACTCGATGGTGCACCGGTTCGAGTACCAGCTTGCCAACGACGGCCGTCCCGATTTCGTCCCGAACTGGTTCGGGACCGGGCCAGGCGGCGAGGGTGAGTGGGGCGGCCCGAGGCCCAGCTGGGATGCGTCGCTGGCTCGGGCGTGCGACATCAACTTCGTGCCCGGCTGCGTCCGGCGCGCCCTCGTCCAGGAGATCAGCTATCCCGGGCGGCGGACACCGTACAGCCACCAGGCCTCAGTCGGTGTCCAGCATCAGATCGGGGACACGATGTCGGTCGAGGCGAACTATGTGTACACAGGCGGGCGCCTCGAGGAGACGGTCCACAACGCCAATCTCACCTACAACCCGGCGACGGGCGCGAACTATCCGTTCAGCGATATCAGCCGCCGGCCGTTCCCTGAGTGGGGTGCCGTGCTCCTCGAGTACCTCGAAGGCTACTCCAACTATCACGGCACCGATCTGACGTTCACGAAGCGGTTCAGCAATCGGTGGCAGGCGACGGCCACCTACACGCTGGGGTTCTTCAAGGATGGACTGCCCGTGCGGCCGGAGTGGTACCTCGGCTCCGACGGCGTGATGGCGCAGCGGCCCGTCGGTTTCCCGCTGGCGCCGGACATGGGCGGCGATTACGGGTACGCCGGCTCGATCTTCGGCGGCGGCTTCGGGCAGTCGGGCGACCAGCGCCACCGCGCCGTGCTGAACGGCGTCTGGGACGTGGGCTACGGCTTCCAGCTGAGCGGCATCTACTTCTACGGGTCCGGCGAGCGGTTTGCCACCAACACCGGCGTCGACCGCCGCGGCGAAGGGGTGAACGCCGCCTCCGAGCTCCGGCTGCGCGCCGACGGCAGCATCGCGCCGCGCGCGGCGATCATCGGCGAGCCGATCCACCGTGTGGACGCGCGAGTCCAGAAGCGGGTCACCGTCGGTGGTCGCGTCACACTGGACGGGCTGTTCGAGGTGTTCAACCTGTTCAACCACGCCAACTACGGTTCGTACACCACCGTTGAGAGCAACGCGCGGTACGGGCAGCCGTCGTTCAACGGCAACGTCGCCTATCAGCCCCGTATGCTGCAGCTCGGGTTCCGCGTCGGGTTCTAAAACCCAGCTTGTAGCCGGTAGTCGGTCGTCGGTAGCGCACGTAGGGGCTACCGCTTACTGGCTGCCGGCTACGAGCTGCTACGAGCTACCGCCTACCAGCTACCGGCTGGCTCTGTATTGACACCCTCCACCGAATGTCCTAGTGTCCAGCCTGTCTCATCCCGCGGCTTATTTCAGGCGTCCCTGTTCGCCCTCGTCCTTTCGGTCGTAACTGAAAACCTAGGAGGGTGCATGAGATCGGATGCCCTGAAGCCGGTGCTTCTCGTTTCCCTGGTCTTGATGCTGCCTGCGGCGGTCTTCGCGCAGGAAGCGACTTTTGCCGGCGCGGTGACCGACTCTTCGGGAGCAGTTCTCCCCGGCGTCACCGTTACCGCAGTACATGAAGCGAGCGGCAATACATTTACCGCCGTTACCGACGACCGCGGCGAGTTCCGGCTTCCTGTGCGCGTGGGGAGCTACCGTATCGCCGCCGAGCTCCCCGGCTTTACCACGGTGAACCGCACCGTGCAGATCCTGATCGGTCAGACCGTCGAGATCGACATGCAGATGGCGCCCTCCGCGGTGCAGGAGACGGTGACCGTGACGGGCGAGGCGCCGCTCGTCGACACGACGGGCTCGACAGTGGGCGCCAACATCGATCCGCGGCAGATGCAGGAACTGCCGATCAACGGAAGGAACTGGATGGACCTGACGCTGCTGGCGCCGGGCGCCCGCCGGAACGAGGGGGGCGGGCTGGTGCAGTTCCGGCAGGGGTACGCGCAGACCAACGTCGACGGCCAGCAGATCACGGTCAACTACCACTCGCAGACCGACGCGGAGCAGATCGGCTTCAGCCGCGATGCGATCGCGGAGTTCGAGGTGGTGGCCAACCGGTTCGACGCGACGATGGGGCGCTCCGCCGGGATGCTGGTGAATGCCGTGACCAAGTCGGGGACGAACACCTTCGCCGGGAGCGTCGCCGGCTACTTCCGCGACGACAACTTCAACGCCAAGGACTTCTTCACCAGTCGCGTGCTGCCGTATTCCAATCAGCAGGTGAGCCTCACCTTCGGCGGCCCGATCCGGCGCGACCGGATCCACTTCTTCGGCGCCTACGAATACGAGCACGAGCCGAAGACCTACATCTACACGACGCCGTGGCCGAGCTTCAACATCGACCAGGAATTCGCAAGCACCGTTCACAAGGTGCTCGGCCGGCTCGACTATCAGTTCACGCCGCAGACGCGCCTGTCGGTGCGCTTCTCGAATTACGACAACCTGTTCTTCGGCGGCGGAGGCTCGACCGTGCACCCGTCCACCGGCCGGACGCTCAGCCGTGAGGCGCCGCTGTACAACGCCACCTTCACCCAGGTGCTCGGCAGCCGGGCGGTGAACGAGATCCGAGGCGGCGCCACCGCGTACGAGCGGCAGGACCAGCCGGTCACGCAGTGGAAGGGTGGGCCCTTCCCGTTCCACCCGGTCCTTCAGGGGAGTCCGGTGACCGTGGAGCTGCGCGGCCTCACCATCGGCCAGAACGCGATCAACACCTTGCAGGACACGCAGTATCTCCGAGACGACTTCACCCTGTCGTACGACTGGGGCGGCCGGCACGACGTGAAGCTCGGCGGCGAGTACTTCCGGTACGAGCTCGAGTTCCGGTGGTGCCTGCGGTGCACGGGCCAGGTCGACGCGCGCAACGGCCCGGTGCCGGCCAACGTCGAGGCGCTCTTCCCCGTGTGGAACGACGCGTCGACGTGGAACCTGGCGCCGCTGGCGCCCATCACCTCGCAGGTGTTCCACGGCCTGTCGGATACCGGCTACACGCACTTCGTCACCCGCCACAACGTCTCGGCCTGGATGCAGGACGACTGGCGGATGGGCGACAACCTGACGATGAATCTCGGCCTGCGGTACGACATCGACAGCAACTCCAACTCGGAGAAGGTGCGCTTCCTGCCGTGGCTGCCGGGCGACCTGCCGCGCGACACGAACAACGTGGCGCCGCGACTCGGCATGAACCTCCGCGTCGATGACCGGACGGTCGTCCGCGGCGGGTACGGCCTGTTCTTCGCGTTCGGGGCCAACGACGGCGTGCAGCAGACGAGTCTCTACCAGCAGCTCTTCGAGTACCAGATTCTCAACGACGGCCGCCCGGACTTCGTCCCCAATTGGTTCGGGCCCGGGCCGAGCGGCGAGGGCGAGTTCGGCGGGCCGAAGCCGACGATGGCGCAGGCGCTGCAGCGCGCGTGCGACGTCAACTTCGTGCCGGGCTGTGTGCGGCGGACGTTGAACCAGGAGATCAACTATCCGGGCCGCCGCACCTCGTACAGCCATCAGGCCTCCGCGGGGGTCCAGCGACAGATCGGCGACGCGATGTCGCTCGAGACGAACTACGTGTACACGGGCGGGCGACTCGAGGAGTACCCAATCAACGTCAATCTGTCGTACAACCCGGCGACAGGCGCCAACTACCCGTTCAACGACATCAGCCGCCGGCCGTTCCCCGACTGGGGACTGGTGAACTTCGAGATGCTGGAGGGATGGTCGAACTATCACGCCGCCGACTTCACGTGGACCAAGCGGTACAGCAACCGCTGGCAGGCGACCGCGACCTACACCATCTCCCAGTTCAAGGACGCCACGCCCGCACGGGATCAGTGGTACGTCGGCCCCGATGGCGTCGTGGCGCGCCGGCCGATCGGCTTCGCCCTGGCGCCCGACTTCGGCGGCGAATACGGTTACGCCGGCACGTATGTGGCCGGCGGCTTCGGGATGACTGGCGACCAGCGGCACCGGGCCGTTGTCAACGGCCTGTGGGAAGTGGGCTACGGCGTACAGGTGAGCGGGATCTACTTCTTCGGATCCGGCTCGCGCTATGTCACGACCACCGGCGTCGACCGGCGCAATGAAGGCGTGGGTGGAGCCGCCCCGAGCCTGCGGCTGCGCGCCGACGGCTCCCTCATGCCGCGCAACGACCTCGTCGGCGAGCCGATCCACCGCGTCGACATGCGGCTGCAGAAGCGGTTCCCGATCGTCGGTCGCGTGGCCATCGACGGGATCGCGGAGGTGTTCAACCTCTTCAACCACAGGAACTACGGTTCGTACGTGGTGAACGAGGGCAGCACGCAGTACGGCCGGCCCTCCTTCAACGCCAACGTGGCGTACCAGCCGAGGATCCTGCAGCTCGGCTTCCGCGCGACGTTCTGACACCTAGCCGGTAGCCTGTAGCCGGTAGCTGGTAGCCCGTCCCTACCGCCTACCGGCTACCGCCTACCGGCTACCGCCTACCGGCTACCGCCTACCGGCTACCACCTACCAGCTGGCAGAGCTACTTCTCCACAATCGTGGTGATCTGATTGACGGGGATTCGGGATTCGAGCTGAACCCGGCCGGACGGCCAGCGAATCCTGAGCTCGTCGACGCCGGTGGCCGCTCCGAGCCCGAAATGGACCCGCAAGTCGCTCTGAGACAGGTAGCTGCCGCCGCTCTTGACTTCGCGCATCTGCGAACGACCGCCGACCCGCAACGTGACCCGGGCCCCAATGGCGGAGCGGTTGGACGAGGTGCCGCGAAGCTTGATGAGCAGCCAGTTGCCTCCAGGCACACCCCGATTCACCCAGACCGAGGGCCGCTCTTCCTGATTCGCGATCACGAGGTCCATCTGCCCGTCGTTGTTCAGGTCCCCGGCGGCGAGGCCGCGGGCGCCGTGCACGTCCGCGAACGGCCGGCCAAGCGTTGCGCCGATTTCCTCGAAGGTTCCGCCGCGGCGGTTGCGGAACAGCAGCGCACGTTGCCGGTAGCCCGCCCCGATCCTTTTCAGGCGGGGAATGTTGTCCGCGCGCGGGTATACGTGGCCGTTGACGGCGACGAGATCCTGAAAGCCGTCCAGGTCGAGATCGACGAACTGCGTCCCCCAGCCCAGGAACGGCAGCGTCGGTTCCACGAGGCCGGCCTCCGCAGCCGCATCGATGAACAGATCCTTTCCAGTGCCGCGGTAGAGTGAGTTGTACTCGCCGGAGAAGTTCGTGACGGTAATGTCCAGGTTCCCGTCGTTGTCGTAGTCGGCCATGTCGGCGCCCATGCCGGACGGCGCCTTGCCGTTCATGTCGAACGCGACGCCGGCGGCGAGCCCCACCTCGGTGAAGGTCTTGCCGTCGTTGCGAAACAGGTAACTCGGAACCATGTCGTTGGCGACGAAGAGATCCAGATCTCCGTCGTTGTCATAGTCCCCCCAGACGACCCCAAAGCCATAGCGCGGTTGCACGCGGCGGACGCCGGCGCGTTCGCTGGCGTCCGTGAAGCGACCGCCGCCGCCGTTCTCGTAGAGCTCGTCCGGCTGGGCGGGATAATGGATCGGTCCCAGGGCATCGAACCCGGTACCACCGGCCGCTTGGTCGAGCCCGGTACCGCCGGCACCACGAGCCGTTGGATCAGGGTCACCGGCCACCTGCGCCGCCCCGGCCCCCCGGTAGGGCTCGAGCAGCGGAGGTCTCAGGGCCCGCAGCGCCCTCTGAACCCGCGGATCTTTTCGGGCCGCCTCGAGCGCGAAGTCGGCGTAGGTGGAGACGTACAGATCCAGATCCCCGTCACGATCGTAGTCGCCGAACGCGCAGCCAGTGTGCCAACGATCGCCGCCTTCGACGCCCGCGGCTTTGCTCGCGTCGTGAAACGTTCCATCGCCGTCGTTCACGTACAGGACGTCGGGGCCGTAGTTGGTGACGAAGATGTCGTCGAATCCGTCGTTGTCGACGTCGCCGATGCAGCCGCCCATGCCCCACGCGCCGCTGCCGGCCACGCCGGCCTTCACGGTGACGTCGGTGAAGGTGCCGTTGCTGTTGTTGTGGTACAGCCGATTCCCGCGGCTCTTCTGACGCCGGTCGACCCGGTCCGGCGTCGACCCGTTTACCAGGTAGATATCGAGCCAGCCGTCGTTGTCATAATCGATCAGGAGAATGCTGGCGCTCGGCTGTTCCAGCAGGAACAGCCGGCCCTCGCTGCCGCTGTCCAGGCGGAAATCAATCCCGGCCTCGCTTGCAATGTCCTGGAATCTCGGGAAGCCCACCTCGTCGGACGCGGGACGCTGGTTGGCAGCGATAGGGGCAGCGGGGCCCGCCGTGAGGATACCAGCCGCTCCCAGAAGCACGCAGACAAGAAGGCAACGGTTCGGTGTCGCTGGGAAACGGGCCGATTGGATGGGGCCACGCATGACGCACCCGCCGGGGATGGCCTCGAGCCGTCCCCGGCGGCGTGTTTCTTCCTGTCGCCTTCAGGAGACTCAGAAGGCGAACCGGAGGCCGAACTGCATCATGCGCGGCGCGTAGGACAGGTTGTCGTTGGGCGCGGGCTGTCCATAATTCGCGTTGCTTTCGTTGACCACATAGGTGCCGTAGTTCCGGTAGTTGAACAGATTGAAGACCTCCCAGATCCCGTCGATGCTGGCGCGGCCGCCGAGCGAGAACCGTTTCTGGAGCCGCATGTCCACGCGGTGCAGCGGGTCGGCGACGAAGTTGTTGCGCTCGAGAATCGTGCCGTCGCGGCGCAGGCGCTGCTCGCCCAGGCTCCCGACATTGCGGATGTCCGCGCCCACGACAGGAGACCAGCGCTCACCCGAGCCGAAGAAGTAAAGGCCGCTGAACTGTGCGCCCCACCCGATATCCCAGATGCCGTTCACCGTCGCCCGGTGACGCTGGTCTGCCCCGGTTGCCGGGAACGCCCCGCCTCCGCGCCCCGCCCGCCCATATTCGCCGCCGAGATCCGGCGCGACCGGGAAGCCGATCGGCCGCCGCGCCACGATGCCGTCGTCGCCGAGGAACCACTGGTCCGGAACCGCTTCCGCATCGTAGAAGTACGCCAGCGTGTAGGTGGCGAGCAGTTGCCAGTTGTCGCTGAACCGCTTGGTGAAGGTGGAGTCCCAGCCGTGGTAGTTGGACCACCCCTCCAGGAGCTCGAAGTTCACGGCACCCCAGGTAGGAAAGGCCCGACGGCTGATGTCGCTGAAGGAATAGTTGGCCCCCGTCGCCGGGTTGTAGGTCAGATTGATTTGTCTAGCGGTTTCCTCGAGGCGGCCGCCGGTGTAGACGTAGTTCGTCTCGAACGACATGGCGTTGCCGATCTGGCGTTGGATCCCGATCGACGCCTGCTGGCTGTAGGAGGTCCTCCGCCCGGGATAGTTGATTTCCTGGACGAGCGACCGGAACGCGCAGCCCGGAGCGCCGTTGTTGACGTCGCAGGCGTTCGCGAGTGCGGTCTCGTAGCTCGGCGTCGGCCCGTGGAACCACCCCTTGTTCTGCTCCGTGCCATCCCACCTCGCAAAGTCGCGGCTGCCGTCGTTGAAGATCTGCCACTCGAAGCGCACGCAGCAATAGCCCTGCGTCTGGTGCACCCCGTCGTTCGGGGAGAAGGCGAAGAAGAGCCCGTACCCGCCGCGCAGGACCGTGTTGTCGTCGAGGCGGAGGTTCATCCCGAGCCGCGGCGCGACGTTGTTCGTGTCGTGGGGGAGGTTGCCAGGCAGCCAGGGGCGGAACTCGAGCTTCTCTGAATGCGAGTTGGTATCGATGTCGTACCTGATCCCGAGGTTGAGCGTCAGGGTGTCGTTCGCCCGCCAGTCGTCCTGGAACCAGCCGGCAAAGATGTGCCGCACGTGCGACTGCCGGAAGTTGGTTGGCGACAGCGAGTTGAAAACCCACCGGGTGTAGGGGGTCAGCGGCTCGGTGTTCCAGGTGGACGCATCGTCCCACACGGGGAACAGCTGCTGGAGAAGGGCGGCCGGCACCTGCACACCCGGGCCCTGGAGGTTCAGCTCGCCATCGCACCGCAGACACCATCGAATCCCTGTCCCGACACGCAGATACTCCCCGCCCAGCTTCACGTCGTGGCGTCCGGCCGCCGTGAAGGACGTGGTGAGGTCGTCGCGAAACTGGGCGACGGGCAGCGAGATGCCCAGCGAGAACGTACCGATGGTATAGCCGGGCAACTGGACGATCGCCGGTCCCCCGACCTTGCCGACCGGGGCGTGCGGGAACTTGCCGCCCTGCCAGCGGACGATGGGGTCCTCGTTGCGATCGAAGAACATGTAGCTCGCCCTGGTCTCGTTCACCGTCCGATTGCCGATCACCTGGTTGAAGGCCGCGACGACCTGGTTGTTCACGAACGTTCGATCGCGGCTGGCCGACGGGTGGGTGGTCGCACCACCGCCGAGAAACACCTGCTGGTCGGATCGCGAGGCCCGCACCGACAGGCGGCGCTGGGGGGTGAACTGGACATCCGCGCGCCCCATGATCTTGTGTATGCGGTCCGTCACCGGCAGGTCGATGTTGAAGAACGGGTACGGGCTCGTGAAGACGACGGTCCGCGGCTGCCGCTCGTACTCGTAGCCGCCGAAGAAATGGATGCGGTCCCGGACGATCGGGCCGCCGAACGTGCCGCTCAGCTGCTGATTCTGATAGGGAAGCACCCGGTTGCGGAAAAAGTCCTTCGCGTTGAAGGTGTCGTGCCGGAAGTAGCCGCCGAGCGTCCCGGACAGGGTATTGGTCCCCGACTTGGTGACCGCGTTCACGATCATGCCGCTCGAGCGCCCCTGGGAGGCGTCGAACCGGTTCGCCACGACCTCGAACTCTGCGATCACGTCGCGGCTGTAATGCGGCTGTTCAGTATCTCCACCGGAGTGGTAGTTCACCGTTACCTGCTGGCCGTCGACGTTGGTCTGTGCGTACCCCTGTCGGTTCTGTACGAACCCTCCCGACTCATTGCGGCGGGCGCCCGGCGCCAGCAGGGACAAGTCCATCCAGTTCCGTCCGTTGATCGGCAGCGCCTCCATCTGCCGCGGGTCGATGTTGGCGGTCACCGTCGACCCCGTCGTGTCGACCAGCGGCGCCTCGCCGGTGACCGTCACGGTTTCCTGGACGGTGGCCGGGGCCAGCTGCATGTTCACGGGGACCGTCTGGCCGATGAGGATCTGCAGTGACCGAGTCACCGTCGTGAAGCCGGAGAGCTCGGCCGTGATGCGGTACGTGCCGACACGTACCGGCAGCCGGAACTCGCCGCGCGCGTCGGTGACGGTGGTAAAGACGTTCCCGGTGGCTTCATGCACGGCCGTCACGGTGACGCCGGGCAGCACTGCACCGGTGGCGTCGGTGACCGCGCCCGCGAACGTCGCTTCCTGAGCGTACGCGGCGGCGGGGAGCGCCGACATGAACCCGACCAGGATCAGCCGTTGGACGACACTCCGAATACGCCGAACGGTCATGCTCATCGGAACCCTCCTTCGCCGAACCCCGAAGCGTATCTAAGAAGCCGATACCAGGGTCGACTGGCCAGGCGAGTCGGAAGCCGACGAGTCTTCTGACGTAGTATGAAGGCCGTCAGTATACGGGTGGTCCCTCGTCGGCGCAATACGGGTGGGACGGGAACCTGGCGTCGAGAGTCACATTCACGGTGGAGAGCGGCTGATGCTGCGGCTCTTCGTCCTCCTGCTCCTGAACTCGGCCTACCTGGCCGCGTCCGCCGCCCCGTCGCTGTGGTACTTCGCCAATGTCGCGCTGCACCCGGTGTTGGGGCTCGCGCTGGCGGTTGCAGCGGCGAGGGGATTGCGGCGCCGGTTCTCGATCGTCCGCCTGAAGGCGCCCGCCGCGCCGGTCCGCCCGAAGGCGGACACCACGTACGCCCGGATGGGCCCGTTGCTGGCGCTCGGTGCGCTGGGGCTGGGAGCGGGTTTCGTCCTGGGGGGCGCCGTCCTCATCCTCGGCGCGACGCGTCCGCACCGCGCAGTGCTCAACGCCCATATCGCGCTCTCAACGTGTGGCTCGATCCTCCTGGCCGTTCACGTCTGGCGCACCGCCGCACGCCGCTGGCCGAGGCAGGTGGTGTGGGGCTACCGCGTCGCGGTGATCGGCCTTTTCCTGGCCGCGTTGGCGGCCGCGGTCGTGCGGGCACAACACGAGACGCGCCGGCGCGAGCGCTATCGAATCGAGAACCCGGCAGTCGTGCCCGCCAGCATGAACGAGGAAGGACGCGGGCCGCACAGCCCGTTCTTCCCTTCGTCCGCCGACACGAACGTCCACGACGTCATTCCGGCGGACTTTTTCTTGACGAGTGAGACGTGCGGGCGCTGCCATCGCGACATCTACGATCAGTGGAACTCGTCGATGCACCACTTCTCGTCGTTCAACAACCAGTGGTACCGCAAGACCGTCGAGTACTTGCAGGACGTCGTGGGCACCCGGCCATCCAAGTGGTGCGCCGGCTGTCACGACCACGCGATGTTGTTCAACGGTCGATTCGATCGTCCCGTCAAAGAGCAGATCGACACCCCGGAGGCTCAGGCAGGCCTGGCCTGCACGTCATGTCACTCCATCACTCGGGTGAAGAGCACGATGGGGCAGAGCGACTTCGAGATCGAGTATCCGCCGCTGCACGACCTCGCCGTCAGCCCCAATCCGATCCTGCGCGCGACCCACGATACGCTGCTGAAGCTGGATCCGCAGCCCCATCGCGACGTGTTCCTGAAACCGTTCCATCGCGACCAGACCGCCGAGTTCTGCTCGAGCTGTCACAAGGTGCACCTCGACGTGCCGGTGAACGGGTATCGCTGGTTCCGCGGCTTCAACGAGTACGACAACTGGCAGGCGTCGGGCGTCTCCGGCGAGGGGGCGCGGTCGTTCTACTATCCATCGACGCCGCAGACCTGCAAGGAGTGCCATATGCCGCTCGTCGACTCGAGCGACCCGGCGGCCAGGGACGGCAAGGTCCGGTCGCACCGCTTCGCCGCGGCGAATACCGCCGTGCCGTTCGCCAACGGCGACCACACCCAGCTCGAGGCGGTGCAGGATTTTCTCCGCGACGGCCAGGTGACGATCGACATGTTCGGCCTGGTCCGAACGGCGGCGACTGCGCCGGCTGTCGAGATTGCGAGCGGAAGCGGTGAGCCGGCGGCAGCGAGCACCTTTGCCGTCGGCGAGGAGGCGCTCGATTTCGGCGCGCGCCGCGCGTTCATCGCGCCGCCGGCGGAGGTCGAAGGCCCGTTCGGCAGCGGACCGATCTCCGTGCGTCCCGGTGAATCGGTGCGGCTCGAGGTGGTCGTGCGAACACGGAAGGTGGGACACTTCTTCCCCGGGGGGACGGTCGACGCCTTCGATGTGTGGGTCGAGCTCGAGGCCCTGGATGCGAGCAGCCGCCGCCTCTTTCACAGCGGCGCGCTCGAAAACGGCCGTGGACCGGTGGATCGCGGCGCGCATCAGTACCGGAGCCTCCTGCTCGACGCGCGCGGGAACCCGATCAACAAGCGCAACGCCTGGGCGGCGCGGTCGGTCGCGTACGTACGGCTCATTCCGCCGGGCGCCGCCGATACCATCCACTACCGCCTCGACATCCCGAAGGACGTGACGGGGCCAATCAGGCTGACGGCACGGCTCAACTACCGCAAGTTCGCGTGGTGGTTCACGCAGTGGGCCTATGCCGGCGTCCGAGATCCCTCGCAGCGGGAGCTCGCGCTCGACCAGGGCTATGACGAGGGGCGCTGGCTGTTCACGGGCGAGGTGCGCAAGGTGTCAGGCGCCCTGAAGGCCATCCCGGACCTGCCGGTCACCGAAATGGCGCGTGCCGAGGCGATCCTCGACGTGCGTCCCGCCGGCGCGCCGCTGCCCAACGCGGCGCCCGTCGTCACACCCGCGGTGCGCGAGCGCTGGAACGATTACGGGATCGGCCTCCTGCTGCAGGGCGACCTGAAAGGTGCGGAGGCCGCGTTCGTCAGAGTGACGCAGGCGGAGCCCGATTACGTGGACGGCTGGGTGAACATCGGGCGCGTTCGCGTCCAGGAAGGCAACCTGGAAGGGGCCGAGGAGGTGCTCCGCAAGGCGTTCGCTATGAATCCAGCGCTCGCGAGAACGCACTTCTTCCTCGCGATGGCGCTCAAGGGCCAGGGACGGTACGACGAGGCGCTCGAGCACTTGCGGCAAGCCGCCTCGGCGTATCCACGCGACCGCGTGGTGCGCAACCAACTGGGGCGCGTACTCTTTCTCAAACGGCAGTTCCGCGATGCCGTCGCGGAGTTCACGAAAGTGCTACGAGTCGACCCGGAGGATCTGCAGGCGCACTACAACCTGATGCTCTGCTACCGGGGGTTGGGCGAGGCGGAGCCGGCGGCGCGGGAACAACACCTGTACCTGCGCTTCAAAGCGGATGAAAGCGCGCAGGCCATCACCGGCCCGTATCGGCGGCTCAATCCCGAGGACAACAACGAGCGCCAGCCGATTCACGAGCATCCGAGCGCCCCGCCCGTACGTGGCGTCCGGCTTCAGCCGGATCCTCCTGGTCCGCCTGAAGGCGGACACTACGACCCACGCTGATGCCAGGTCCACTGCGGCGATCGCTTCTCCTCCTCGCCGCCAGCGCGCTCGCGACCGTGGTCTCCGCGCAGATTCGAACGGTGACCAAGCCCCAGCCCGCGAGGGCTGCGGCTTCGCCTGCGGTGCCGTCGATGACGTTCACCGACGTGACCCGCGCGGCCGGCATTCGCTTCCGGCACACCAACGGCGCGTTCGGGGAGAAGTACCTGCCCGAAACGCTGGGCTCGGGCGTCGCGTTCCTCGACGCCGACGCCGACGGCTGGCAGGATCTATTCTTCGTCAACTCCACACACTGGCCCGGACAGAAAGGCCTCCCCTCGCGATCGGCGCTCTACCGCAACCGCGGCGATGGCACCTTCGAAGACATCACCGTCAGGTCGGGCCTGGATGTCGACCTGTACGGTATCGGCGTGGCCGCCGCCGACTACGACAGCGATGACGACGTAGACCTGTACGTCACGGTGCTCGGCCGCAACCGGCTCTTTCGCAACGACGGAGGCGGCAGGTTTGCCGATGTGACGAGCCGGGCAGGCGTGGGCGATCCGGGCTTGTCCACATGCGCTGTCTTCGTGGACTACGACCGCGACGGCGACGTCGACCTGTTCGTCTGCAATTACGTGACGTGGTCGATCGAGACCGACCTGCACTGCACGCTCGACGGCAAGCGCAAGTCGTACTGCACCCCGGAATCGTACAAAGGCCAGAGTGCCACGTTCTATCGCAACCGCGGCGATGGGACCTTCGAGGACGTCACGCGGGCGGCAATGCTCTACGATCCGACGTCGAAGGCTCTCGGCGCCACCCTGATCGACTTCGACGGCGACAGCTGGATGGACCTCTTCGTCGCCAATGACACCGAGCCCAACAAGCTCTATCGCAACGAGCGCAATGGCACGTTCACGGAGATCGGCGTCGTCGCGGGTGTGGCGTTCAACGAAGCCGGGGTCGCGCGTGCGGGCATGGGGGTGGACGCCGCCGACTACGACGGCTCCGGCCGGCCGAGCCTGGTGATTGGCAACTTCTCGAACGAGATGATGGCGCTCTACACGAACGAGGGGAACGGGCTGTTCATCGACGAGGCGCCGGCGACGACCATCGGCAGGGCCACGCTCTTGACGCTCACGTTTGCCTGCTTCTTCTTCGATTACGACCTCGACGGCTTCCTCGATATCTTTGCGGCCAACGGGCACGTGGCGGACGACATCGAAACGGTGCAGCCGAACGTCAAGTACGCGCAGCCGGCGCATCTGTTCCGCAACCTCGGGGGACGGCGTTTCGAAGAGGTGACGGGAAAGGTCGGCCGGGCGCTCACCCTGCCCGTTGTCGGCCGCGGCGCCGCGTACGGCGACTACGACAACGACGGCGATCTCGATCTGGTGATCACCACGAACAACGGCCCGCCTCGCTTGCTGCGCAACGACGGCGGCAATGCGAACAACTGGCTGCGCCTCCTTCTGCGCGGGTCGCCGTCGAACCGCGATGCCATCGGCGCGAAGGTCCAGCTTGTCGTCGACGGCAAGCCCGGGCCGTGGAAAGTCGTGAAGAGCGGCTCCAGCTACGCCTCACAGAGCGAGCTGCCCCTGACGTTTGGCCTCGGCCGCCGCACGCAGGTGTCGGGCGCGCGGATCACCTGGCCCGACGGCCAGGTGGAATCGCTCCCGGCGCTGAAGGCGAACCGGGTGGTCACCGTCGAGCAGGGCAGGGGCGTCGTCCGGTCCGAGCGCCTTCTCGTTCGCAGGGAGCAATCTCTGCCGTCATGACCATTCGCCAGGGCTCGCTCCTTGCGATAGCGATAGGCGCCCTGCTGGTGGTCGCGTACGTCGCCATCGGTCCATTCACTCGTGTTGAACAGAACCCGGACGACCGGCGCGAAGCCGCGTATCGCGCGAACAACCGCGGCGTGGCGCTGCTGGAACAGTTTGCGTACGACCCGGCGGTACAAGCGTTCCAGGAGGCGCTGACGCTCGACCCTGAACTGCGGCTCGCGCACATCAACCTGCCGATCGCGCTCTTCTACGCCGGGGCCATCGACGACGCCGCACGCGAGGCGGCTGCGGCCCGGCAGCGGTATCCGGATGCGCCGCAGCCGCCGTATCTGATCGGCCTCATCGCGCGGTCGCGCAATGACGTGCAGCAGGCGACGGAAGCATTCGAACGTGTGCTGCAGCTCGACGCCGAGGACGTGGGCTCGAAGGTCCAGTTGGCGCAGGTGTATCTTCAGGAGCAGCGGTACGCCGAGGCCGCCACGAGGGCGGAGGAGGCACTCACGGTCGAGCCGTACAACGCGACGGCTGCATACAACCTGGGCCTGGCGCTCACGCGCGCCGGACAGAGCGACGCCGGCCAGCGGGCGCTCCAGCGCTTTCAGCAGTTGCGTGAGAGCCCCTACGCGATTACCTATTCGAACACGTACCTCGAACAGGGGCGCTACGCCGAAGCGGCCGCGTCGACGGGCGGCGAAATCGAACTGATCGATCCAGCGACGCCGGACGTGTCGTTCACCGGGGAGACCGTCGCGTCCGTCGCCGGGGGGACGCAACCGGCGCTTTCTTCGCCGCTGGCCGGGGCGATTGCGCTTGCTGATGTCGACGATGACGCCGATCTCGATCTGGTGGCGCTCGGCGCCACGCTCCGGTTTCTCAGAAACGACGCCGGTACGCTCACCGATGCGACGACGGCGGTCGGCCTCGATCCCGCGTTCGGCGGCGCCGGCGTGCTGGTGGGCGACTACAACAACGATCTGCGGCCGGACCTGTTCCTCGTCGGCCGCCGCGGACATCGTCTCTACGAACAGGGGGAGCAAGGCCGGTTCGTCGACGTCAGCATCCGGGCGGGGCTTTCGACCCTGCCGCCGCTCGGACGCGCCGCCGCATTCCTCGACCTCGATCATGACGGAGATCTCGACCTCTTTTTCGGCGGGCTCGCGGCGGCCGCGGGGGCCGTGCCGAGCTGGGACGAGCTGCGCGCGAGCCCGCCCGTCTCGAGCCGCGTGATGCGCAACAACGGCAACGGCACCTTCACCGACATCACGGCGGCCACCAGGATGGCGCAGCCGGGCGGTGCCCTGGCCGTCGGACCCACCGACTTCGACAACCGGCGCGACATCGACCTGCTCGTCGTCTCCCTCGGCGACCGGCCGCGGCTGTTCCGCAACATGCGCGACGGCACGTTCGCTGACGTCGCGGCTGCCTCCGGGCTTCCGGACGGCACGGCATTCATCGCGCTGGCGCTGGCCGACGTCAACAAGGACGGCTACACAGACGTCTTGCTCGGGCGCGAGTCCGCACCGGCGCAATGGGCGCTGAGCGACGGCCGGGGACACTTCCGCACCACCGAGGCCGCCGCGCCAACACGTGGGACCCGGGCCGCGCAGATCTTTGACTACGACAACGACGGGCTGCTCGATCTGTTTGTCGTGGCCGCCGCCGGTCCGCGTCTGTTCCGCAATATCGGAACGCAGTGGGTCGACGTGACCGATTCGGCGCTTGCGCCCATGGTGGAACGCTTCCGTACGGTGCCGCTCGCTGCGGTCGCCACGGGGGACTTGGACCTCGATGGCGATACCGACCTCGTGACGATGACCGAGACGGGAGAGGTGAGCGTGTGGCGGAACGGCAACACCGCGGGCCACAGGTCGCAGCGCGTGCGGCTCGCCGGCCGCGTCAGCAACCGGACCGGTGTCGGCACGAAGGTCGAGCTGCGATCGGGAAGCCTGTATCAGAAGATCGAGACCGCGTCGGCGACGCCGCCCGTCGGGCCGGCGGATGTCGTCTTCGGGCTCGGCCGCCGTCAGACCGCCGACGTCGTCCGCGTGCTGTGGCCGTCGGGCATCCTCCAGGCGGAGACCGGACTCACTGAGGCCGGCGCGCGCGGCGGTCTCAGCGTCGAGGAGCTGAATCGCAAGCCGTCGTCGTGCCCGTACCTCTTCACCTGGAACGGACGCGAGTTCGAGTTCGTCACCGACTTCATGGGTGGTGGCGAGATGGGCTCCTGGCTGGCGCCCGGCCTCCGCAACGTGCCCGATCCGACGGAGTACGTCCGCATCACGGATCGCCAGCTCCAGGCACGCGACGGCCGCTTCGACATTCGCGTCACCAACGAGCTGGAAGAGGTGCTCTTCGTCGATCACCTGAGCCTGCTGGCCGTGACGCATCCCGCCGACGCGATGGTGTTTCCGGAGGAGGGGCTGCGGGGCAGCGAACGGCCGTTCCGGCTGTATGCGGTGCGGGATGTGCGCCCGCCGGCCCGGGCGCGCGACGAGCACGGGCACGATGTGCTGGCGCAGATCGCGCACATGGACCGGCGGTATCCGGACGACTTCGATCGGCTGCCCATCAGGGGCTATGCGCGCGAGCACGCGCTCACCATCGACGTGCCTGCCGATCTGCAGCCGACCGGGGCCGTGTTGTTGTTCACGGGATGGACCGACTATGCGTTCTCGAGCGACAACGTCGCCGCCCATCAGGCGGGCCTCGGCCTGGCCCCGCCGGTATTGCAGGTGAGGGACGGTTCGGACCGGTGGCACACGATCGACGCCGACGTAGGGATTCCGGTGGGACGTCCGCAAACGCTGGTGCTGGATATTGCCAGGGCGCTTTCCCGAGGCCGGCAGCTTCGGCTGGTCACGAACATGCGCATCTACTGGGACCAGATCCTTGTCGGCACGGCCGCCGCAGATCCCCCGGACGGCAAATGGCTGCCGCGCATGACGGCCGATCTCCGGTGGCGCGGCTTTTCGACCGAGATGTCGCCGGACGGCCGCGAGCCGTTCGGCTACGACTACGGCCGCGTGCTGTTCACGTCGCCCTGGAAGCTGATGCCGGGCCGCTACACGCGCGAAGGCGACGTCGAGGAGCTGCTTCGAAGCGCCGACGACCGGTTCGTTATTTCGAGGCCGGGCGATGAGCTGTCCCTGTCGTTCGACGCCTCGCCGTTGCCGCGACTGCAGGATGGGATGCGGCGCACGTATTTCCTGTACACGGTCGGGTACAGCAAAGAGATGGACTTCCATTCCGCCAGCCCGGATCAGGCCGCGCCGATCCCATTCCGTTCGATGAGCGCCTATCCGTACGCCGCGCCGGAGCGCTACCGCCACGGGCAGGATCTCGACCGGTTCCACACCCGTGTGGTGACGCGGTCCATTGGGAGTCTCGTCGAGTGACGACGCCACACATCCGCTACACCGCCACCGCATGCCAGACGGATCTGCCAAACCCCGTCGACCGGGACCAGATGCGCCGGAATACCGACCGTCTGCTGTTGATGGTCGACTCGGCGGTGGCTGGCAGCGCCCCCTTCCTGCCTGTGCGCCTCGTCGTCTTTCCGGAGTTTGCGCACGCGGCGCCCGTCTTCGCGACCGTCGGCGAGCTGCTCGAGAAGCTCGCCGTGCCGATTCCGAACGAGCACACCGAACGGTTCGTCGCGAAGGCACGCGAGCACGGGATCTATATTCAGATGGGCTCGATGCTCGAATCCGACGCGCGATGGCCGGGCCGCGTGTTCAACACGAGTTGCCTGGTAGGACCCGAAGGCATTCTCTTCAAGTATCGAAAGGTCAATCCGTGGATTCCGTACGAGGTCCACTCGAGCCCGCACGATCTCGACGGCTACGACGAGCCGCTCTTTCCGGTTGCCGATACCTCGATCGGCCGTCTCGGCTGCGCGATCTGCTACGACTGGCTGTTCCCGGAGGTGCTGCGGCAGCTGGCCGCCAACGGCGCAGAAGTGCTGATCCGGGTTTCGGCCTACATGGACCCGTGGGGTGCGACCGAGCCGATGAACTGGTGGACGATCGTCAACCGCTGCCGCGCGCTGGAGAACCTCGCGTACGTCGTGGCGGCGAACCAGGGCGCGAGCCTGCGCCACTATCCACCGTACTCATGGCCGGGCGGGAGCCAGATCATCGACTTCGACGGACGACCGCTCGCCGAAGCGTCGCCGGGGCCTGGGGAGCGAATTGTGACGGCGCCGATCGACATCTCCGCGCTCCGGCACGAGCGGCAGACACGAGTCGGCCACCACATGCTCGCGCATCTGCGCACCGATGCCTATCCGGCGTACCAGGCCCCCCAGTATCCGCCCGGCGGACCGCACGCCGCGCCCTTGTCGTACGAAGAGAACGTCCGCTTGGTCGAGCGCGCCAAAGCGGGGCTCGAGCGCCGGTCGAAGGCGTCAGCGCGTAACGTGACCTGTACGTAGTGTCCGGCTTCGTCGGGGGTTCAACCTGTTCAACCACGCGATAGCGGGCTCGTGTGTGGTGAACGAAAGCAGCTCACGGTACGGGAAGCTGTCGTTCAACGGTAGGTCGAAGGCGGTAGGTCGAAGGCTCTCCAGTCGGTATTGACGCCGCCATCGGCAAAGGCTTAGAGTCCCCCCGTTCTTCCCGTCGCGCACCCCGATTCTTCTCGCCCCCGACCCGCTCTTATTCGTCGGCAGTTCCAAGGCCCTCGTTCTCTCGGTCGTACTCA
>JACPCS010000012.1 GCA_016184455.1 Acidobacteriota bacterium | reverse complement strand
AGAGCGTTTCTGGTTTAGGGACCGTGAAACTCTGCTACGGGGTACGGACATTTCGAGCATCTCGTTTACACGCCGAGCCGCAAACGCGCTTGTACTGGGACTAGCCAAGGGCGCTGCCCTTGATATCCCGTTACATGCGCGAGACCAGTGAAGGGCAGCGCCCTTGGCTAGTTCGCGCTGTCTGCTGGCCGCGCTGCGCGCGGCGCGACCGTTATCCGGCTCCGTTGAGGTCACGCGGGACGAGCTGGTGTACGGCCCGCTGCCCGTAGCGGCGTTCATGGACATATCCTTCGGGGTTGCTGACACCTGGAGGCGCCCATGAACACCTTCTACGAGCATCATCAGGATAGTATCCGGTTCGGCTACCGCTGCTTCGATCGCGTGCTGCTGAACGGCTTGATTCAACCCTTTCAGCAGCCCGAGCGCGTGGTCGGCTTCTTCAACACCTACCGCGAGCTCTACCCCGTGAGCAAACCCGTGCTCAAGGACATCGCCCGACAGTACGACCACTGGGCTACGGCTCAGGCGGCGCGCTGGGGCGCGCCGATCGTCGAGCCGCCCGCGGGCCGGCGCGACGACTTCGTCGATCGCTACTTCCGTCGAGCAGAGCCCGATCAGGTCGTGGTCATCCTGACGGCGCGCGAGCCCGCGCGCATTCTGATTGCGATCGGCAAAGACGACCGCTGGCATCTCGAGTACGCGCGGCGGTGGGTCAAGCAGTACAACTTCTATCTGCTCGACCGCGACTGGGGCCGGATGTTTGTCCGCGTCTGCCCGTACTTCCCGTTTTCGGCCCGCGTCTGTCTGAATCAGCATCACTGGCTCGCGAATCGCCTGCGCGCCGAGGGCATCGCGTTCCGGCAATGTGGCAACGCGTTCCTGACCTGCAGCGACCCGACCCGCTTGCAGGGGCTTGCCGACGCGCTGACCCCGCGTGACCTGGCGCGCTGCGCGCAGAAGTGGCTCCGCGCGTTCACGCCGTTCTTTACGCCGTCGGAACGCCGCGAGGCGGCCTGTCAGCATCGGCTGTTTCTCGCGCAGGTCGAATACTGTCGATCTGTGCCGCGGCACAGATTCGCAGTTATGTGCCCACCGCGAATATGTGGCCGCTGGTGGGATGGAGCGGCCCTTTCCTAGAAAATTCTTGAGCGTCACACCGACCGAGGCCACATAACGAGTAGCTCCCTTCGGACGACGATCCTCACGCGTCGAAGGCGCGAGGAGGTGTCCGATGTTGGAGCGTTGCTTTGTTCGTTCGGAAACCCTTATTTGCATCCATTCGTCGTGGATCGGCCCAGCCATCGAGCAGTATGCGGCGTGGTTGGGCGAGCACGGCTACCGCGCGGGCACGCTGGCGGCGCGTGTGTCGCTCTTACGGCAGTTCGGGACATTTGCACAGACACACGGGGCACAGCGGTATGAGGAGCTCCCAGGCTCTGTGGAGCCCTTTCTGGAGTTCTGGTTCCAGCGACGCCGTGCGCGTCGTACAAGACCACCGGTCACTCGCCACGCACGCATCGCGATCGAGCAGATGCTGCGGGTCGTGGTTCTTGGATTCGTCGGTCGGCCACGGCGCCATGCGATCCACGATCCGTTCGCAGAGCAGGCGCCAGGATTTTCTGCCTATCTTCGCCACGAGCGGGGATTGCGCGAAGCCACGCTCGGCTTGTACGACGAGCACCTTCGCGCGTTTGCTGCCTATCTGACCGACATTGGACAGCGGGATCTCCGGGCGCTCTCGCCGGCCGTGCTGAGCGGGTTTCTCACCGAGCGGAGCCAGGGGCTGCAGCGCTCGACCCTGCACGGGCGGTGTGGGGTCCTCCGCGTGTTTCTGCGGTATTTGCACCGCGAGCAGCTCGTCAAGCGCGATCTCAGCCTCGTCGTGCAGGCCGCGCCGTGCTATCGGCTTGCGCATGTGCCCCGATCGATTACGGCCGAGGACGTGCGGCGGATGCTTGATGCCGTGGATCGTGACACCGTGCTGGGCCGACGGGATTATGCGATGCTGCGCTTGCTCGTCACCTATGGGCTGCGGGCACGCGAGGTCGCCGCGCTGACGCTCGACGACATCGATTGGCGCCATGACCGCCTGCGCATTCCGGCGCGCAAAGCGGGGCACTCCACGGCGTACCCACTGTCGCCCCACGTCGGCGCCGCCCTCCTCGAGTACCTCAGGGCCGGCCGGCCGGTAACCCGGTTACGCCAGGTCTTCTTTCACGTCACCGCTCCCTCCAGGCCCATTACGCAGAGCGCGGTCTCATCCCGGGCTGCGCACTATCTGCACCAGACCGGCGTTGTCGGACCGCGCCTGGGGTCGCACACGCTTCGCCACTCGTGTGTGCAACGGCTCGTTGAGGCCGGCTGGTCCTTGAAAACGATTGGCGACTATGTCGGCCACGCGAGCCCCGCCTCCACCGAAATGTATAGCAAGGTCGCGGTCGAGACCCTGCGCGACGTCGCCCTCGGCGCCGGGGAGGAGGTCCTATGACCTCGCGGTGGACCGGTTTCCGCAGTGCGCTTGGGAGCCAGATGGAGGCCTTTCTCGCGCAGAAGCGGGCCCTCGGATGCCGCTTCCGCAATGAGGAGTCGCCGCTCCGCCTGCTCGATCGGTTTTTGCTCGAGCGCCACGTGGCGACGATCGACGACATCACGCCCGCCGTCATCGACGCGTTTCTGGCCTCCCGTCCGCGCGCGACGCCACACAGCTATAACCAGCTGCTGGGCATCGCGACACGCCTGTTCGAGTGGCTGGTCGCACACGAGGTCGTCCCTCACTCGCCGGTGCACGCCAAGCCGAGGCGGACCACCGCGTGTCGTCTCCCCTTCCTCTTTGATCCACCGACCGCGCGCCGACTGCTCGATGCCGCTGCGGCGTTGCCCAACACGCAGAACACGCGGCTGCGGGGGCCGACCTACCGGACGATCTTCGCGCTCCTGTACGGGTTGGGACTCCGCGTCGGCGAAGTGGCGCGGCTTGGCATCAGCGATGTGGATCTCGCGCGCCAGGTGCTCGTGGTCCGCGAGACCAAATTCGCGAAGAGTCGATTGGTGCCCTTCGGCCCGCGCATCGGCCAGGTCGTGGCCGAGTATCTGGATCGACGGACGCCGACACCGCGGTCGGATCCGGCGATTGCCAGTGCGCCGGTCTTCTCGTTCCGCACAGGCCAACCGGTCTCGCCGTGTACCATCAGCACGATTTTTCACGAGCTCGTACCTTACCTCGCGTTATCCATCCCCGATGGGACCAGACCGCCCACCGTCCACTGCCTGCGGCACTCGTTTGCCGTGGGCACATTGTTGCGGTGGTATCGCAGTGGCGTCGATCCAGGATCGCGATTGCTCCACCTCTCGACGTTTCTGGGCCACGTCAATCCCCAGTCGACCGCGGTCTATCTGACCATCACGACCGAGCTCCTCACGGAGGCCAGTCAGCGATTTGAGCGCTGGGCCGCCCCGATCGTCCATGAGGGGGCGCCATGACTCCGCCCTCGCTCGGCACCGTGCTGCATGCCTTCCTCGCTGACGAGCTGCCGCTCCAGAAGGGCCTCCGGCCGGCCTCCGTCAAAGCCTACCGCGACGGGTTGCGGCTTTTTCTTACCTTCGTGGCCGACGACATCCCGTGTCGGCTCACACACATCACGCTCGACGCCCTGACCCTCGAGCGCGTCCTCCGATTTCTCCAGCATCTCGAAGACCGCCGCCACAATCACCGGCGGACACGCAACCACCGGCTGATGATCCTGCACACGTTCTTCGAGTTTCTCGGGCGGCGCGTGCCCGAGTGCCTCGCCGTCGCACAGCAAGTCGCCGGGATTCCGAGCAAACGCGTGCCTCCCCCTGAGACCCGCTTTCTCGACCGAGACGAGATCGCCACGCTCTTCGATCAGCTGCCAGCGGGCGGCCGTCTGGCGCTCCGTGATCGCACCCTCTTCCTGACGTTGTACAACGCGGGCGCTCGCGTGCAGGAACTGGCGGATCTTCGCGTCGAGCACCTGGAGCTCGGCGCGCAGCCGAAGGTGCGCTTGCACGGCAAAGGCGATAAGTGGCGCATTTGTCCCCTCTGGGCACGGACAGCCACGCTTCTGCAGCAACTGCTGGATGAGGCGCCCGACCAGAGGTCACCCGCGCGACCGGTCTTTCTCTCCCCAAGTGGCCAGGCCCTCACCCGCTTCGGCATTTACAAAGTCGTCCGCCGCCATACGGGCCAGCTGCGAACGTCGGAAGCCGGCCCTCCCCGCCATCACATCAGTCCACACCTGTTTCGACACTCGTGTGCGGTCCATCTGCTGGAAGCCGGCGTCGACGTCAATGTGATTCGCGGCTGGTTGGGTCATGTCAGCCTCACCACCACCAATCGCTACGCGGAGATCACCGTACGGGCGAAGGAGGCGGCGCTTCGTCTCTGTGAGCCGCCCGCGATCGCGGCAGACGGGAAAGACCCCAAGCCGGTGTGGCGGGATGATCAAGCGCTGCTGGCATGGCTGGCGTCGCTGTGACCGCCCCCGTGGCTGATATGTGCCCACCACTGCGCGCGCCGCCGCGGCACTCCCGGCGTGGGGGCGCGAGCGCCACATATTCGCGGTAGGCACATAACTGCGACAACCTGATCTTTCAGCGCCGCACCGCCTTGGACGCGCTCGGGGAACGCCTGTTTGACGCCAACCGCACAATCGGGCAGCCCACGAAACTGGCCACCATCTTCGGCCGCAAGATTACCAAGCGACATCGCGGCAAGCTCGAAACGATCATTGAGGACCTCGATCTGCCGAATCCCGTGATCCGCAGCTACTACCGCGACGGCTCCATCAAGCAGTACGTGCGCGATCATCGGTTGCTGCGGACCGAAGCCACCTCGAACAACGTCACGGACTTCGGCGTCCCGAAGGCCATCGACCATGTCCCCGCGCTCCGCCAGGCGATGGCGGCGGTGACCGATCGCTATCTCGCCGTGCAACAGGACATCCTTGAGACCTTCGTCGACCGCGGCCAACTGCGTCAGCTCGCCGAACCGACGCGGCTGCCCAATGGCAAACGCATTCCCGGGCTCAAACTTGATCATCCGCGCCAGCTCGCCCTGATGCACGCGCTCGTGCGTTTTGCCCACATCGCCGCCGGGGATACCTTCACCACGCGGGACCTTCACGAATCCGCCGCCGCGGCGCTGGATATGACGACGGACCAGTACCGGCTCGCGTCCGTGCGCTACGACCTGTCCAAGCTCCGGGCCAAGGGCTTGGTCGAGCGTGTGCCGCACTCCCGCCGCTATCGGCTGCTCCCGCACGGCTACTCGATCTGTCTCCTCTTTCTGAAACTCTTCGAGCGTGTTTACGCGCCGCTGACCGCCGGACTCCTCCGCCCCGTCACCGCCGACGCGCGGCTCGCGGAGGACAAGCGCCATCGGCTTGATCGTCTCTACCAGCGCATCGTCACCGACCTCGACGCCCTCCTGCAGGCCGTCGGCTTGAGAACCGCCGCATGACGCACGCGCACAACGAGTACATAATTCGCGCAAGGAGCCGGATAACGGTCTAGAGCGCGCCCGTGGGTTCTACGCGAGCAAGTTGTAGGGGCGCGGCTCAGGGCGGACCCGGGCGAGAATCCGTGAAACGCCGAAGCGTGCGCACTCAGAGCCTTTTTTCGACCGCGGAGTAAAAAGCTAATGCTGTCGTGAGGATGATGGATGCGTAATCCTTCATCAGTCTCGCTCTGCGTTGACGACGACCGCGATTTGCTTGGCCGAGCAAGATATCCATCTCATGCGCAATCTGGTTGCGTGCGTGAAAAACCGCCTGCAGCTTGGGGAGGTCGTTGCTGATTTCATCGGCTGGAATTGCAAAGTATGCCGCGACCCTGAGTAGCTGGTCTTTCGACTGCAAACTTGAACTGGTGAGTTCCGCTACCAACTGCTGTTGAAGGTGGTTCGTCGGTCGTTCCGCAGCAATCGCTTCAGCTAGAAAGCGTAAATCCGGTCCATCAGAGCGCTTGAGTCGAGACTGAATGTAGTCCGTGAACTGGGCATGCGCCCCCTTGTTCTTCGAAATGACAATTTGAAGCGTGTCTCTCACAAGCTGCTTCACCAGCGAATCGAGTCCGGCCGCAGCAAAAATCAGTGCGGCTCGCATTAGGTCCTGCTCATGATCAGTCGCGGTCCCCTTCGCCTTACGAGCCTTCCGAACGGTTGTGAACGCACTTATGAAGGCTTCAGTGGCGTCACACGCGCGTTCTAGAATGGAATGCGCGCTGAGCAACGCCGTCGTAGTAGGTTTCGGAGGCAGCGTGCAGAGTGCCAAGGCTACTTGTCAGTCCTGAAGGTTGACGTCAGAAGCACCAGGTGGAATGCGTGAATACCCCGCAAACCCGGGATAACCTGGGTAACCTGGGTAGCCCGGGTAGCCGGGATAGCCCGGATACCCGCGATATGGCCTGTAACTGAACCGGTACAGCCGGTTTCGGTTTGAGATCGTTCCGAGGTACTGGCCGTCGGTATCTACTACGTCGGCATCCCCCCCGGGCAGCCATCCAATCCAGTTCCCCGATGTATCGAAAACGTACTTGCCGCGCCGGAAGGCGATCCATTCGCCGCTGGAGTTGAAGAGATACTGCACAGCGGAGGGCATTGGTAGATCCTACTTGTTGCACCGCGCGAGCGCGGCGCTGTGAGTACGACCCCCGTTCAAACCGTGCGTGCCGATTTCCGGCACACGGCTTACCAAGGGGCATTCGAAGTACGGCATTACGCAGCCTCCGGATACTGAATCGTCCCGCGCAGGCGACAGAGTCCGAGTGCGTGGAAGAAGTCCGGCGTCCACTGGGCGGCCTGTCCCCGTCGCAGATTGCGACCATGGCGCTTCAGGAGCAAGCGTTTCAGCCGCCACGCGACGTAGTCATCGACCTGCCCAAACGTAACGGCGGCATTGCCGGTGCGCCGAGAGGGCCATCGCTGGAGAAAGTACAGCCGCTTGCGCTGCTGTTCCCAGATGCGCCCGCTCAGGCGTTTGCGCAGATGACAGCCGAGGAAATCGAATCCCTCGCGTCCCCACGAGAGGTCGACTCGCCTCGTCTTCTCCGGATGTAGCTCCAAGCCGAGCCGCGCGAGAATCTCGCGCACGCGCTGCTCGGCGCGCTCGCCTGCCGCGTTCGTGTCGCACATGACCACGAAGTCGTCCGCGTACCGCACCAGCACTCCCAGGTGTGGGGACCGGCGCGTCCACACGTCGTCGAGCACGTGCAGGTAGATATTGGAAAGCAGCGGCGAAACGACGCCGCCTTGCGGGGTCCCCGCGACCGTCGCGGTGACCTGCCCCTCCTCCATCACGCCTGCCTGGAGCCATTGCCGTATCAGTTTGAGCACCCGCCGGTCCGAGACGCGTCGGGCCACGAGCGTCAGGAGTTTGCCGTGGTCGATGCTGCCGAAGTAGTCGCGGATGTCGGCATCGAGGACGTGGTTCCCGCCTCGCGCGCCACGCCTCCGCAGGGTTTCCAGCGCCTGCGTGGCGCTCCGCTGCGGCCGGAAGCCATACGAGCACGGGAGAAAATCCGCCTCGAAAATGGGCTCCAGCACGAGCGTCGCCGCCATTTGCGCTACTCGGTCCCGGACCGTCGGAATCCCTAGTGGTCGCTGTCCTCCCGTGCCTTTCGGAATGTACCGACGCCGTACCGCCACGGGCCGATACCTGCCTGCGCGCAACCGGGCGCCGAGGTCCTCAAGAAATCCCTCGACACCCGCCTGCTCGATGTCAGCGAGCGTGATCGCATCGATGCCCGCTGCGCCGCGGTTGCGCTTCACGCGTCTCCATGCTTCCCCCAGGACGTCACGCCTGTAGATGCGGTCATACAGCGCATGGAAACGGCGACCCGGGTGCTGCTTGGCCGCCCTCCAGAGTCGGCGTTGCAATTGGCGCACTTTATCGATGGACTCGCGTCCACCGGGGTGGTTGGACCTTGCGGTCATGCCCTCGCGCGTGCTTGCGTGGCCGACATTGCCCCCGCAGGGACCCTTCGCTCCCCGCGCGTTCTTCGTCGCGCGGCTCCTCACTACTACGGTCCCCTCGGACTCCCGCTGCGCCGCGCTCGATTTCGCCGGTGGCTTATACGAGCCGCGTTGCCCCGACTTGGGCTGCGCAGACGGGCCTCTCGTGTTCCGTTCGGCTCCCTGCCCGCGTGCTGCGCCCCCTACCCCGCCGAGACCCACCGCGCGTGCTCCTCCGGACAAGGACGCGGTGGACGTGGCCTTCGCCGTGACATGAGCGGCTCGGCTCTCGGGTTGTAAATCTGACGAGGCTGCAAGCTTCACGTAATGTTGCGGCCCGCGGACTTGCTCCCTCCGTGGAGGCTTGTGACACCCCGCTTGGCCCACGCGAGTCTCCTCGCGCGTCTGGGGTCTGCTACTCGGCGCTCCGGTGCTTACCGAGGCGGGACTTGCACCCGCTGGAGTCGAACGACAGGACGGCCGCGCTCGCGCGCTTCCGTCGTCACGACGCGACATGGCCCTATTCTAGGGTGTAGGTGGTAGGTTCAGCCGCGGTTGTACGGGTCGGCGAGCAGGTCGATGTCCCGCTCATCGCAGATCGGCGCCTCGTCCTGCCGCACGGGATTCGGGTTCAGGCGACGCACGTAGGTGATCGACGTCCAGGGCTCCATCAGCACCTCGGGATCGTCCACCGTGAAGTCGTAGAAGAGCAGATCCCCCTGGCGGCGGAAGCGCTCGGTCACCGTCATCTTGTCGCTGTGGAAGTAGCCCTCCCACCCGAGCCAGGTGATGTCGTTGAAGCCGACCGACTCGACGACGAGCGTGTCGCCGTCCCAGCGCGCGAGCCCCATGCCGTTGTAGGTCGAGTACTCCGCGTCGAGCGGATCCCGCCTGCGGTCGTCGAGCGGGACGATCCGCAGCGCGTTCTCGACGCCGTTGAGCAGCCAGATCTGGTTGTTCTTCTGGATGATGCGCGCCGGCACGTTCTGCCGCGGGACGCCGGCCGGGTGCGTGCAGCCGTAGTTCGGGTCGATGTCGGCCTTGCCGAAGTCGAGGCCGCGCACCTTCGCCCAGTACTCGGGCTTGTAGAGCGGCTTGTTCCACTGCGCGCCGCGCTGCATCACGGCCTGGTCGGGCTCGAACGTGCCTTTCGCCCGAAGGCCCGGCTGGCCGAGCGGCGACGGAAAGTTCGCCACCCAGTTGCCCGAGAAGTCGATGCGTCCGAACTCGTCGCGCGGCGTTGGCCGCTTTGCCAGCTCCGACAGCCGCTGCTGCGCGGCAAAGCCGTCCTGCGGCGACACGCGCTTGGCCGCGGGCCTATAGGTCGTCACGACGCCAGCCGGCACGGGCGGCAGCGTCTGCGCCTGCTGCCCTTCGACTTGGCTCAGGGCACCCCGAGCGTTCGTCGAGGGGTGGGCCGCAAGATCGACGACCGAAGCGGCCGCCACGACCGCAGCACCGACCGCCGCGCGCGTGAGACGCCTACAGCTCGACGACCACATATTCCTTGCCGTTGATCGTCAGCGCCTTCATGAACCCGAGCTTCGTGCCGTCGCCCGGGTCCTTCCACGCCGGCGCGATCCGGAACTCGTAGGTGCCGCCGATCTTGATGTCGCTCTTCACCTTCACGCCCTGACGGATCAGACCGTTCGGGCTGAGCGACTCGAGCTTCCAGTGCGTGACCTTTCCGTCCGGCCCGGCGACATCGACGTACCACCAGGAGTGCGGATTGATGTTCTCCACCTTCGTCACCACGCCGATGAGCTGAATGTCCTGTTTGGTGTCGAACTGCGCGTTCGCCGAATGGTGCGCGCCCACCGTCGCTCCCGCAACGAGCGCCAGGGCCGTGGCCAGTACCGTGTGCCTGATCATTGTCGAGCTCCTTGGTTCCTAGTTCGATGTCCGCTGCCGGACGACGTCCGGGATCGGAAAGACGACGTACGGGTTGGATTTGAAGGCGGTGACGCGGAGATCGGCCAGCGGCTTGCCGTCGATCGTCCACGTGAGATGGCTCGGGAAGATGACGAGGTACTTGGACTCCCACGTATCCCGATAATCCTCGAACCTCGCCGTGTAGGTGTGGCCGTTGGCCTTCGCCGTGACCTCGATCGGGCGATGCTCGGCGTCGAGTGTGGTCGACACGTCGATGCCGTCGTAGGGCGAGGTGCCGGTCAGCACCGTGCGGCCGTTGACGGCCGACACGCGCGCGTGCCCCTCGGCCTCGATCACCGACCAGAGCGCGCCGAACGGCGTCAGCTTGAGGAGCGGGGCGCGGTCGTTCAGCGCGTCCATTGCCGGAGTGGCGCCGCGGCCTTCCTCCGCTTCGTTCCACGCGAACGCGTCGGCGAAGACGCGAATCTCCTCGAGCGGCATCCCGTTGGCGCGCGTGCCTTCGAGGAACATCCGCATCGCGGGCAGGTAGTAGGCGATGTGGAACTCGCCGTTCTTCAGCGTGTTGCCGGGATGCACGGGCTGGCGATCTCGTACGCCGTCTGGCCGTCGCCGCCGTTCTGGCCGAAGAGCGCGTAATAGGGTGGTGAATATTCGCTCGGTGGACAGGTTAACGGTTACGCCGCGGATTCTTCCCCAGTTTACCCCGACCGCTTGCGCTCCACGCGGGTCGGCGCCATCATAGGCCCCTAATTCGGGGAGGTGAGGCGTGCGCCAGAAACGCGTCTTCGCGGTCTGCCTGGTGGCCGCTCTGGCCGTTATCACGCTGACGGCGCAACAGTCGTCACCGGCCGCGCTCACGGGCGTCGTGCGCTCGCAGGAAGAGGGCGTCATGGAGGGCGTACTCGTGAGCGCCAAGCGCAGCGGCTCGACGATCACGACCACGGTCGTGAGCGACGCGCAGGGACGCTACAGCTTCCCCCGCACGCGCCTCGAGCCCGGCACCTACACGATCCGCATCCGCGCGGTCGGCTACGAACTGGACGGCGCCTCCACCGCCACCGTCGGCGGCCGCGACGCCGCACGCCTCGATCTCAAGCTGCGCAGGACGCAGGAGCTCGCAGCGCAACTGTCGAACGGCGAGTGGCTGCTGAGCTGGCCCGGCACCGATGCGATGAAACAGAACTTCCTGAGCTGCACGCAGTGCCACAGCCTGCAGCCGATCGTCCGCTCGCACTATACGGCGACGGCGTTCGCGCCGGTGATCGAGCGGATGGCGCGGTACGCGCAGGGGAGCACGATGAAGCGGCCGCAGCTCCGGCCCAACACGCACGGCGGCGGAGCCACGACGGCCATCATGGGCGAGGCGAGCGACACAGGCCGCGAAGGCGAGCGGCCCGCATCGCAGTCGCGCACGCAGGCAATGGCCGAGTACGCCGCCACCATCAACCTCAGCTCCGGACCGCACTGGTCGTACGCGCTCGAGACGCTGCCGCGGCCCACGGGCAAGGCGACGCGCGTCATCGTCACCGAGTACGACCTGCCGCGGCCGGACACGCTGCCGCACGACGCGGCCGCCGATGCGAACGGCCACATCTGGTACGCCGACTTCGGCACGCACGTGCTCGGGATGCTCGATCCGAAGACCGGCACGATCACCGAGCACCGGATTCCGATCACGAAGCCGGGCGCGCCGCAAGGCTCGCTCGATCTCGTCTTCGACACGCGCGGCGACATCTGGCTCGGCACGATGTACCAGGGCAGCCTGGCGCGCTTCGATCGGCGGACGACGACGTTCCAGACGTGGGGCTCACCCACCTACATGGATCGCGACGAGGCGCGCATCGCGATGGTGATGCCGATCTACACGGACCTCGACGGTCAGGTCTGGATCGGGGGCGACAACGAGTATCAGGTCGACGTGAAGACCGGGACGTGGAAAACGATCGACTACTCGGTCGGCCTGCCGCCGGGATTCCGCGCGCCGCTCAGCTCGTACGGTGTCTCGTCGGACTCGAAGAACAACTTCTACGGGATGAACCTGAACGGCACCTACATCATCAAGGTCGACGCGAAGGACGGCAAGGTCACGCCCTTTGCGACGCCGACGCCGAACTCCGGGCCGCGCCGCGGCCACATGGACGCGCAGGACCGACTCTGGTTCGCCGAGTTCCGCGGCAACCGGATCGCGATGTTCGATACGCGCGCCGAGAAGTTCCAGGAGTGGGCGATCCCGACGCCGTGGACGAACGTCTACGACGTCATCGCCGACACGGCGGGCTACGCGTGGGGCGGCGGCATGAACAACGATCGCATCGCACGGTTGAACATCAAGACCGGCGAAATCGTCGAGTACCTGCTGCCAAACCAGACGAACATCCGGCGCGTGAACATCGACAACACGACCAACCCGCCGGCCTTCTGGGTCGGCAACAATCTGGGCGCGACGCTCATCAGGGTCGAACCGCTCGAGTAGGAGGCGATATGAAGGATCTCGAAGTCGTCGCCGCAAACGGGCTGCTCCACCGCCGCGCGTTTCTGAGCGGCGGCGCCGCGCTGGCGGCGGCGTTCACCGGCTACCGCCTGAGCGACACGCTCGCCGCCCAGGGGCTCGCCGACGAGCCGTGGAGCCGCAAGCAGGGGATGCTCGTGCAGGAATACGGCACCCCATCCCCGTACGAAAAGCACGTCGTCCGCACGCTGAGCAACCCCAAGGGCGACACGCGCACGCAGCACGGACGCACGCCGCACCACCTGCTCCACGGCACGATCACGCCGAACGCCCTGCACTTCGTGATCTCCCACAGCGGCAACCCGGACATCGATCCGGCGCAGCACAGGCTGGTGATCCACGGGCTCGTGCGGCGGCCGCTGGTGTTCACGCTCGACACGCTCGCCCGGTATCCGATGGTCTCGCGGATGGCGTTCGTCGAGTGCGGCGGCAACAGCGGGCTGCTCTTCTCGAGCGAGCCGCTGCAGGGGAGCATCCAGGCAATTCACGGACTGGTCTCGTGCTCGGAGTGGACCGGCGTCCTGCTCTCGACGCTCCTCGAGGAGACCGGCATCGACCCGAGGGCGAAGTGGGTGATCGCCGAAGGCGCCGATTCGCTCGCCCTCAGCCGCAGCGTCCCGATCGCCAAGGCGCTCGACGATGCGATGGTGGCGCTCTACCAGAACGGCGAGCGGATCATGCCGGGCAACGGCTATCCGATGCGCCTGCTCCTTCCGGGGTGGGAAGGGAACATGAACGTCAAGTACCTGCGCCGCCTCAAGCTGGTCGATCAGCCGGGGATGAGCTACTACGAGGCGCGCACCTACACGGCGATCCTGCCGGGCGGCAAGGCCTATCAGTTCTACTTCCTGCAGGAAGTGAAGTCGTTCATCACGCACCCCTCGCCGGGGTTGCGGCTGAGCGGGCCCGGGTTCTACGAGATCTCCGGCATCGCCTATTCGGGCAACGGCCGGATTGCGAAGGTGATGGTCTCGGCCGACGCGGGACGCACGTGGGCGCAGGCGGCGCTCCAGGAACCGGTGCTGCCGAAGGCGTTCACACGGTTCCGCATACCGTGGCGGTGGGAGGGCGGGCCGGTCGTGCTGCAGAGCCGCGCGTGGGACGAAGGGGGCAACGCGCAGCCGACGCGCGCCGAACTGGTCGCACGGCGCGGCCAGACGCCCAAGCCGGTGACGAATCCGTTGGCGTTCCCGGGCACACACTTCAACGGTCCGAGCAGCTGGGCCGTTGACTCGTCGGGCGAGGTGAGACATGTCTACGCGTGAAACGGTGCAACGGCGCGACGATGCCAGGGTGCGACGGTGCCTGGTTGCGCTGGTCGTGCTCGCCGCCGGATCGGTCATGCTGGCGCAGGGCCAGGTCGGCACACCGGCCGCCCCGAACCTGGGGAAGCCGGTCTCCGAGGCGGAGATCGCCGCGTGGGACATCAGCATCCTGCCGGACGGGACGGGGCTGCCGCCAGGAAGCGGCACGCCGGAGCAGGGAGCGAAGATTTTTGTTGCGAAATGCGCGCTCTGCCACGGCCCGGAGGCGAAGGGGGGCGTGGCGGCGGCGCTCATCGGCGGGCGGCCGCTGACCGACGGGATCGACACGCCGAAGACGATTGCCAACTTCTGGCCGTATGCGACGACGCTCTTCGACTTCACGCGGAGGGCGATGCCGTGGCAGGCGCCGCGGACGCTCACCGACGACGAGGTCTATGCTCTCACCGCGTACATCCTGTCGCTCAACAAGATCATCGGGCCAGCCGACGCGATGAACGCGCAGACGCTGCCCAAAGTGCGGATGCCGAACCGCGACGGGTTCATCCCGAGGTTTCCGGAGCGGATACCGTAGCTCGTTGGTGGTTGGTAGTTGGTGGTTGGTAGTAAGATGTCGCGAAACCAAGGAGGGTGTATGCCCGTCGCCTTATTGCTGTTGCTCGCGGCGGCGTTGCTGACCCAGCCGCCGGCCGCGGCGGCACCCGCCGCTCAGGCGGCCGGTAATCCAGCGGAGAAACTCCTCGACTTTGAGTACTTCAGGACCCAAATCCAGCCGATCTTCCTGGCCACGCGCGACGGCAACAGCCGGTGCTACTCCTGCCACAGCAAGGGGACGCCGATGCGGCTGCAGGAGCTCTCGCCCGGGGCCACCGCCTGGACCGAGGACCAGTCCCGGCGGAACTACCAGGTCGTGCTGCCGCGAGTGATTCCGCGCAACCTGAACTTCAGCAGGCTGCTGCTGCACCCGCTGGCGGCCGAGGCTGGCGGCAGCTTCTACCACAGCGGCGGCAAACACTGGACCTCGATTCTCAATCCGGAATGGCAGACCCTGGCCAATTGGGTGTGCGGGCGGAAGGCCGGCGAGAAGCTCGTCGTGCTGACCGGCGCGTGCGGCGAATGATGACCATCGGGGCCCCGGTTTTGGCACCCCAACGCGCACAGTCCGCGCGTTGGGGACCCCGCGATATGTTTGCGAGGAGCTGACGATGAGAACTGATCAGATGATTCAGCGCTGTTTGATGGCCTTGGCCGTCCTGCTGCTCATGGCGCCGCTCGCGGCCGCGCAGGGGCAAGTGCGGATCCTCCAGAGCAACGCCGCCGGCGACAGAGTCCACATCATCGACCCGGTGACGAACAAGGTGGTGGCCGAAATTCCGGGCATCGAGGTCGCCCACGGGATCACGGCATCCCCGGATGGACGCCAGATCTACGTCAGCAACGAAGCTGACGAGACGCTCGACGTGGCCGACGTCGCCACGCGGAAGGTGATCAAGAAGATCCCGCTGTCGGGGCGCCCCAACAACATTTCGATCAGCCCGGATGGCCGCAAGGTCTATGTCGGGATCAGAGAAGCGGTCGGCAACAACCCGGGCGTCGCCGATGTCATCGACACCACGTCGCTGACGAAGGTCAAGAGCGTCCGGACGGAAGGGCCCGTCCACAACCTGTACTACACGCCTGACGGCAAGTACGTCGTGGCCGGCGACCCCACGGAAAACGGATACGTCAGCGTCCTCGATGCCGTGAAGGATGAGCCCGCGTGGGCGTACAAGTTGGGGCATGGCATCCGTCCCATGGCGATCTCCAAGAACCCCGACGGTTCGACCCACCTGGTCTTCATCCAGTACGGCAACCACAACGGGTTCGCGGTACTGGATTTCAAGACCCGCAAGGAAGTCACGCGGATCACGCTTCCGCCGCTGCCCGCCGGCAGAACGGCGATCCCGACCGGCTCCGCCGAGTCTCACGGCCTGGCGGTCACGGCGGATCAGAAGACGCTCGTGGTCTGCAGCCGGCTGAACAACGCGCTCTACACGTACTCGCTCCCTGATGCAAAACTGGCGGGCACTGCGTACCTGAGCGGGAAGGGCTGCGCGTGGGTGACCGTCACGCCGGACGGCAAGCGCGCGTATGCCGCCGACCCGGTTGGGAACGTGACGCTCGTGGTCGACATCCCGACGATGAAGGAAGTGGCGAGAATCCCGGTCGGCCAGGTGCCGAAGCGCAACCACACGATGGTGATTCCAACGGGAAGGCCTGCGACGAACTGACGGCCTACCGAAAACTCGCGTTCAGCCGCGGCAACAGCCTGACCGCGTTGCCGCGGTCGATCGCGCGAAGCGCGCGCTCGTCGAACATCTTCAGTTCGGCGAGCGCCTGCGCGACCGCCCGGCTGGTCCCGCCGGGCGGAAAATCGGTTCCAAACAGAATCTGCGACGGCGTGACGAGCTCGATGAGCGACGCCATCGCACCGCGATTCGCCGCGCCGGCGGTGTCGTAGAAGAACTTCTTCGCCTCGGCGATGAAGCCGTTCGGCATGCGGTCCTTCGCCGCGGCGGATCCGCCGTCGATGCGGCCGGCGAGAAACGGCGCGGAGCCCCCGGCATGCGACCAGATGAACCGGATGCCGGGAAAGCGCGCCGCGTCGCCGCTGAATGCCACGCCGATGATCGCCCGCGTCGTGTCGGTGCCGTACTCGATGCTGCCGGGCGCCACGCCGTACTCGAGGTTCCGGCAGCAGTTGGCGGCCGTCGGATGGACATGGACGACCGCATTGCGCCGATGCAGCTCCTCCATCACGGGACGGAACGCGGGGTGGCCGAGCCACTGATCGCCGTAGCTCGTGAACAGGCCGATGCCGTCGGCTCTGAGCGTGTCGTACGCGTACTCGATCTCCCGGAGCGTGGCGTCGACGTCGGGCAGCGGCATCGCCGCGAAGAGTCCGAAGCGCGTCGGATATTGCTGCACCAGCTTCGCGCCGTACTCGTTGCAGGCGCGCGCGACGCGCGAGGTGGCGGCGTTGTCGCCGAACCACAGCCCGGGATTCGTGACGGAGATCACCGCCGCCGCCACGCCGCCGCGATCCATGTCCTCGATCGACTGGGACGGCATCCATTTCACGTTGGCCGGCTGCAGCAGCGGACGTCCCTTGACCTCGGCGATCCAGGCGGGCGGCGCGAAGTGGTGATGAATGTCGATGCGCACGCGCGCCGCCGCCGCACCCGCCTGGGCGAACAGCGCCGCGGCGCTTCCGCGCGCCGCCGCGAGCCCGAGCGCGGCGCCCGCGCCAATCAGGAACCGCCGCCGATTGCAGTCGGTCATCACAGGGCTCCTGCCCTCTCGCTGTGGAGTCGCGGATGATAGCATGCCCGCACGCAGCGCACACCCGCCATCCGGCGTCTCGTCGCCTGTGCCTGGCTCCTGACGGGGACGGCCACGATCGTCGACGACGATCGGCGAGAGGTCGATTCGAACGTGAGCGGGGCACCGCCGCGTTCGGGCAGCGATCCACGCAGGCGACACGGTGTTTCTCAAAGTGACGACGGTGTTGTGAGCGGGATCATCGGCTCGATCGCCGGACCGGGCTCGTACACACACAGCGGATCGGCAGCCATCACGTCGCCGGTGGCCGCGTAGGCACGGGCGCGCGAGCCGCCGCAGATCCCGCGGAACCGGCAGCGCCGGCACTTGCCGAGCAGGGCGTCGGGATCACGGAGCCGCCTGAACACCTCGTCCGCACGATAGACCTCGCAGAGATCCGCCGTCCGCACGTTGCCCCGCGGCAGCGGCAGGAACCCACTCGGGCAGATGTTGCCGACGTGGTCGACGAACACGAAGCCGTTGCCGTCGGTGACGGCGCGCGGCGATCGGAGCTGCGGCCGGCGTGCGGGCGCTGACGACGCGGTGTCCGCGGCCGCGCGCGTGTGCTCGCGCGTCCAGATCACGCGGTGAAACTGCGGCGCCTCGGTCGTCTTGATCCCGAACGGCACGCGCAGCGACAGCTCGTACAGATCCGTGAGGACGCGTTCGCACTCCTCGGCGGTCACCTCCTCCAGGGCCGCGCCGCGGCCCGTCTGAATCAGGAAGAACAGGGCCCACAGCGCGATCGGGAGCTCCGACACGCGCTCGGTCATCTCACTCAAGTACGGCAGCGTCATCCGGCTGACCGTCGAATTGATCTGCAGCGGCAGTCCGAGATCGACCGCCGCGTCGATGATCCGCATCGTCCAGCCGTACGAGCCGCGCACGCGGCGAAAGGCGTCGTGCGTCTCGGGCGTTGGACCGTCGAGGCTCACCGCCACGCGCGACAGGCCCGCCTGCTGCAGCTCGGCCAGCCGGGCGCGCGTCGCGGCGGCCGTGCCGCTCGGCGTCAGGGCCACCGTCAGCCCGAGTTCGCTCCCGTACCCCACGAGCCGCGCCAGATCCGGCCGTCGCATCGGATCGCCGCCGGTCAGGACGAAGAGCGGCGGCGGATCGCCGAAGGCGCGCACCCGATCCAGCAGGCGATAGCCCTCTTCCGTGGTGAGCTCGCGGGAATCGCGGCGTGGGATCGCATCGGCGCGGCAGTGGACGCACGCGAGCGCGCACGCCCGCGTCACCTCCCAGATGACGAGAAACGGCGCCCGCGTGAAATCGCCGATGCGCGTGTGGGGCGGTTCCCGGGGAGGAGCCATGGCGGTTACCGGGCCTTCGCGACCACGAGCGCCTGCGCCTCCTCGAGCGCCCGCGGAAACAGGATGTTGTTCTCCAGGTGCACGTGGACGTGCATCTCCGCCTCGAGCTGCGCGAGGCCCTGATACAGCGCGCGGAACGTCTGACACGCCCAGTCGGGCGGCAAGTAGTCGTGCGCCAGCCGTCGGAGCTCCGCCAGGAGCGCGCCCGCGTGGTCGTGCTCGTGCTCCATCACCGCGATCGGCGCCGTGATCCACGTCGGCGCCAGCGCTTCGCCGTTCTCGATGGCGCGCACGGCCGGGAAGAGCACCACTTCCTCCTTGCCCATGTGCACGGAGAGCTCGGCCGCGAGCTCGTCCACGATCTCCTCGATCCGCGCCAGGTACGGCGCGTGGTCGCCGTGCACCCGCCTCACTTGCTCGGCCATCGACTGGAGCCGCGGGAGTTCATCGCGCAGCGGCAGGTGATAGACGGCGACGATGTAATCGATGAGCGCCGAGAGCGGCTCGCGCGTCCAGTCGCGGTCGGCGCCGGCCGGCCGGGCGGCCGCTGCCTCGATTGCCCGCGCGACCTCGTCGAACGCCAGCCCCTGTTCCCGGCACGCCTCACCGATCGGCCGCTCGCCGCCACAGCAGAAATCGATCTGGTAGTGCTGGAAGACGCGGACGCTCGACGGCTGCGCCGCCGCGATGTCTCGAATCGGTGTGTTCTCGGTGATAACCATACGGTCCCCCATACTCACGAGGCATGCCACGCGAAAATCCCCCTTCCTGCGGCCAGAACGGCTAGGACATGGGATTCGGACCCGGAAAATTCCGCACCGCAGCCGCTATAATCCCCGGCGCCACGCCGCCTCACGTGAGGCCGACAATCAGCACGACGGCTGCCGCGGCCGAAATCCCGATCAGCATCCAGCCGACCGTTCGCAGCTTCGCGGGCGACGGCGCGGTCAGCGCCAGTACGGCCGCCGCCGTCAGCCCCGGCGCCGCCGCCAGCAGTGTCGTCCACGGGAGCATTCCGCGCACGGCCGCCATCGCCATCGCCGACGTGCTGACGATCACCACGACCAGCGCGATCGACCGGGTCGTGCGAACGGCCGCCGGGCTGCCGCCGCCGCGCACCTTCAGAATGATGGCGCGGACGGCGAGTGTCGCAGCCGTGAAGATCGCGACAAAGGAGACCGCGACAGCCAGCGCCGTACGGAGCGCCGCGCCGGCAGCCAGCCCGAGCGGCACCGCCAGGGCCGAGAACGACAGCGCGACGGCCACTTCACCGAGAGCGCTCTTGCCCCCGCCGCGGAGGAGGACTGCGGCAAACACCGCGGCGGGTGCGAGCGGCAGCAGGAGCGACCAGTGGCTGCCGGCCGGCATCAGCGAGAGCGCCGCGACGCCGCTCACGAGTGCGGCGCCGCCGGTCGCCGTCAGCCACCGCCACGCCGATCGCGCCTGTTCTCGGCGCGCCCGCAGGCCTCGGCCGCCGATCAGCACGAGCAGCGGCTCGTGCGCGACGAACGCGGCGGCCGCCGCCAGCGCCAGCAGCAGGGCGGGCGGAGAGACGCCGGCCACCGCCAGCGAGGTGACGAGCGGAAACAGGAACTGCCCGTACGCGCCGTGGACACTTCCGCCTCGAGCGTCGCGGCGTGCCGTGAAACCGGATGGGGGAATTCTCGCGTTGACACACGTGAACGTCACATCGCACCATTCGGCGCAATTCCCCCGCACAGCGCTCGCGAAGGCTGGAATCGATGGTGGCACGCAACCAGAAAGGAAGAAGCTGTGTCGGGCAGTATGAAGCAGTATTGCGCCGCGCAGGAAATGGCGAGGAGTGGCGACCAGACTAGAAACCAGGCCACCGACACTTGAAGATACGGAGCGCCCTCATATGTACAACATCCTCCCCTCCTTTATCGCTGTAGCCTTTTCCCTTTCTTTGGTAGATTCCTCTGCGGCCGAGGGGTGGGAGTTCGAGCAGATCAATTGGACCTCAGCCGCGTACCCCTCCCTCGCCTTCGACTCGTCAGGCAAGCCGGCCATAGCCTACTTTCATGACAAGAAGTGGATCGGGTATGCCAGATACGATGGGGTTTCATGGACCATAGCCGATCTACCATGCGGTGGTGAGTACGTCTCCCTGGCCTTCGATCCCTTTGACAATCCAGGCATAGCATCCGCGACCGGTTGTGATGGAGGTGGCCTCGCGTATGTCCACTTCAACGGCACGTCCTGGGACAGAACGATCTTTCAGGACGCCCTTCAGCCGTATAGTGTCTATGGCGCCTCTCTTGATTTCGACTCATTCGGTAATCCTGGTATCGCATACCTTGTGTATGTTGGTGTCATGGGCCGCTATGAGTTGAGATACTCCAACTTCAATGGCAGTGCCTGGAGCACAACAGTCGTTGACACGCCGGGAGACTTTGCCGCGGGTCGTTCAAACCCTGTGTCTCTTGCCATGGATGTATCGGGCAATCCTTCTATCTCATATATTCGGAAGGTATGGACAACCCAAGTTCGGTTCTATTACTACCTCAAGTACGCTCACTCCAACGGTACGTCGTGGGATATCACAACCGTCGATGCTGATTGGAACCTCTTCGACACATCACTCGCCATTGATCCTGTGTCGGGTAATCCAGCCATCGCTATCGGCACGTATGGCGTCCGATATGCCACGTTCAATGGCACTTCCTGGAGTGTAGAAGCTATCGACACCGGCCCTGGCCCCGTTCGAACGCTCTCCCTTGCCTTCGATCCATCCGGTAGAGCCGCTATAGCGTTTCACAGCTTCAACTCCTATGGTGCATATGCTTGCTTCGATGGGTGTCTTGGTTACGCCAGGTTCAATGGCACCTCATGGGACACGGGCAGTGTGCAACAACCTGGGGGTCCCGTGCCAAGTCGGGGAGACGAGTCCCTTGCCTTTGATGTGTTTGGCAACCCGGGTATGACTTACGGCGGCTACGGGCTCGCCTATGTCCACTTCGTTCCAGATTCGTCGCCGAACGATCCACCCACAGCCGACGCCGGCAGTGACCGGACGGTCCCCGTGGCTAGCGTAGTGACGCTCGATGGAAGCGTGAGCGCCGACCCCGACGGAGATGTCCCGCTTTCTTACAATTGGAGCCTCGTTTCGAAGCCGGCGGGAAGCGCAGCCGTGCTTGCGAATCCCGACGCGGTCAATCCAACGTTTACGCCTGACCTGCCGGGGATCTATGCGGCTCAACTGATTGTGACTGACAGCCTCGGCGCAAGGAGCACGCCTGATACCGTTGAAGTGACAGGCGTCGAGAACCACCCCCCCACACTGCATGCCGTAGGCAATACGACGGTGGGGTATGGGACCACGCTTAGCTTTGCCGTCTCGGCGACGGACCCCGACGGCGACGACCTCACGTACTCCGCGTCGAATCTGCCGGCCGGAGCCACCTTCACGGCCTCGACCCACACCTTTTCGTGGACGCCAACCCACACCCAAATCGGTGTCTACGGCGGAGTGCAGTTCGCGGTCAACGACGGGCATGCCGCCGTGACGGCCGACATCACCATCACGGTGCGGGACGCAACGCCGCCGGTGCTGACGCTGCCCGATCCGATGACCGCGGAGGCGACCGGACCGAGCGGCGTCGTCATGAGCTTTTCCGCGACGGCGACGGATCAAATCAGCGGGTCGGTGCCGGTGACGTGCAGCCCCGCGTCGGGCGCGACGTTCCCGCTCGGGACGACGACGGTGACGTGCACCGCGTCGGACGGAGCGGCCAACACGGCGACGGGCAGCTTCGCTGTAACGGTGCGGGACACGACCCCACCGGCGCTGACGCTGCCGAGCCCGATTGCCGACGCCACCGGGCCCGAGGGCGCGGCGGTGAGCTTCCAAACGACGGGCTCTGACCTCGTCGATGGGGCCGTAATCCCGATATGCACGGCGACGTCAGGCGCGATCTTCGCCATAGGCGACACGACGGTGGAGTGCACAGCCGCCGATAGCGCCCGTAATGAAGCCAGGCTGAGCTTCACCGTGCACGTCAACGGCGCGCCGGAACAGCTCGCTGCGCTGTTAGCCGTTGTGGCCGGGCTGGGTCCTGGTCAGAGCCTGGCCGCCAAGGTGCAGGCGGCGCAGGCGGCGATCGGCCGTGGCGACACGGCGTCGGCCTGCGGCTCTCTGAACGCGCTCGCCAACGAGGCGTGGGCACAGTGGGGCAAGAAGCTGCTCGAGCGGCAGGCAAGCTCAATCATCACGACGGCTGACCGCGTTCGCGCAGTTCTTGGGTGCAGGTAGGGGGGCGCAAGCTGCTCGCCCCTCCGTGTGTGTAGACGAGGTCGCCAGTTCCGGCGTGGCGGCCGGTTATCTCCGTGGCTGATCACCGTGCGCCCACCGGCGTCCACTCTGTCACCTGTACCGGTGCTTTGCCGGCGGGTGAATTCTCGGCCGGGGGAATTCTCGCGTTGACACACGTGAACGTCACATCGCACCATTCGGCGCAATTCCCCCGCACAGCGCTCGCGAAGACTGGAATCGATGGTGGCACGCAACCAGGCGGCTCTTCCATGAAAAGACTACTCTTCTTCGCACTGCTCGTCGCGGGACCCATCGCGATTTCGATTTCGATAGGCGCGCAGCAGGCGCCGGCGGACATCATTCTCACGAACGGCAAGATCATTACGGTCGACGCGCAGTTTTCGATTGCGCAGGCGGTGGCCGTGCGCGGCGGCCGCTTCGTCAGGGTAGGGACCAATCAGGAGGTCAACCGCCTCGCGGGACCGAACACGCGGCGGATCGATCTCCGCGGCCGCGCCGTCGTTCCCGGCCTGATCGACAAC
>JACPCS010000011.1 GCA_016184455.1 Acidobacteriota bacterium | reverse complement strand
ACCGGCTACCACCTAGTTCGTCGCCGGCTGGCCGACGATCTTCACGAACTCGTCGTGCGTGCCCACGCGCCCGTGGATCGGCACGTGCTGCGCGACGTCGAGCCGCAGCCGCTGGATCGTCTGCTGCAGCGCCCGCATGTTCGGGTTCGGCATCGGCAGCGGGGCGCCCTGGGCCGGCGGCGAGTACAGGTCCGCGTTCACGAGAATCCGCTCGCGCGGCAGGTGCGCGACCAGCATCGTCCCCGCGTGGTTGAGGCCCTGGACCGGATGCACGTCGAGGGTCCGCGTGCCGTCGCTGATGACGTACTTCTGGTTCACCAGCTCGAACACGGGATCGCGCACCTGGTCGGGGTTCAGCAGGAACAGGCGATCGGCCTGGAGCGTCCGCGGCCACGGCGAGAAGTGCACCGTCTCGTAGAACTCGCGGTTCATCTGATGGGTGACGATCGCCGCCCCTTCAGCCACGAAGGGGCGCATGCCGCCCGAGTGATCGAAGTGATGGTGCGTGTTCACGAGATACCGAATCGGCTTCTTGGGTATGAGCTTTCGCGTCTCCGCGATGACCGCGAGGCCGCGCTCCTCGTTGAGCGGCCCTTCGACGACGGTCACGAAATCGCGGAACTCGACCGCCATGCTGTTGTGCGAGCCGCCGCCGATGAACCAGACGCCCTCGGCGAGCTTCTGCGACTCGACGCGCGACACCGGCGGCGCCGGCGCCTTCGCCGCATCGGGCGCGGCCACGACCTGCACGGGCGCGTTCGCCTGGACCGCGCTCACCTGGATGTCCATCGTGTTGTGGCCGGGGTTCAGGCGATCGTCACCCTGGTGATGATGGATGACGGAGGGGAACTTCACGCTGCCGAACTGTTTGTACGGGCCGTAGCGCGTCTCGTACAGCATGTCGCCGAACACCGGGTTGGCCACGCGCGTCTGCACGAACTCGATCTCGTTGCGGTCGTTGATCGTCGCGGCCACGCGGTACTTGCCGAGCGCGGTGATCGAGACGGTGGTCACCTGCCGGCCGCGCGGCATCGACGTCACGACCGTCGGGTTCGCGCCCTGCGCCATCGCCGCCTTCACGAAGCCGTGCGGCGTCATGATGATGTCGAGCTGCCGCTGCTCGGCGACAGGAATGCCGTCGAGATAGCCGCGCACGATCGGCTGGGGCATGGTGCCCTGCATGTTCCACGCGACGGTGCCGTTGACGAGAAGGTCGAGCCGCTGCTCGCCCTGGAGCGGCGTGCCGCCGCCGCCGCGCGGCGGATAGTTCCCCTGGCGCCGCGTGACCTGCTCGCGCGCGAAGCGCGCGCCAAAATCGATCGCCTTGGTGTAGCTGGTGATCTCGAACTTCGGCCAGTCGTCGGCCGGCGTGTAGCTCTGGCCGGGCGCCGCGTTCCACCCGGTGCCGGAGATCTGCATGCTGGTGAGATTGTCAGCGCCGATGTTCTTGGCGACTGCCTGCAGGACGGCCCGGGCATCCTGCGCGCCCACGCCTCCCACAACGAGCGCCAGCAACGCCGACGCGGTAAGTAGCCTGGTTGCCACGTCCGCCTCCTCTCTTTGGGTAGCCGAGTAGCGCATACTATGCCACAGCCGTTTGACAGCCGGAAAACGCGGGTATACCGTTCGGCCACCGCTCGATTCATGACCCGTCGCGTCGATTTCCATCACCATTACGTCCCTCCGCGGCACCTCGAGGCCATCCTGGCGCGGCGCGATGGTCGGCGGAGCTCTCGCTGGCCGAAATGGACAAGAACGGGATCGGAACGGCGATCTGCTCGATCGTGCAGCCGGGGATCTGGCTCGGCGGCGGCGTGGAGGAGTCGCGCGCGCTCGCGCGCGAGTGCAACGACTACGGCGCCCGGATGGTCGCGGATCACCCCGGGCGGTTCGGCCTTTTCGCCGCCATCCCGCTGCCAGATGCCGACGGGAGCCTCCGCGAGATCGAGTACGCCCTCGACACGCTGAAGGCCGACGGCATCGGCCTGTTCACCAGCTATGGGGACAAATACCTCGGTGATGCCGCGTTCGCACCGGTCTACGAGGAGCTGAACCGCCGGCGCGCGCTCGTCTACGTCCACCCCACGCAGCCGAAGTGCTGCACGGGGCTCGTGCCCGGCGTGACCGTCTCGACGATCGAGTACGCCACCGACACGACGCGCACGATCGCCCACCTCGTCTTCAGCGGCATGACGACCGGATTCCCGGACATCCGGTTCATCTTCTCTCACGGCGGCGGCACGATGCCGTTTCTGCTCGGCCGCTTCGAGCGCCTCGCGTCGGAGAAGAAGGACCCCTGGCTGAAGGACGGCGCGGCGCCGCTGCTCAAGACGTTCTATTACGAGATCGCCCAGGCGAACCACGCGGGCGCCCTCGATGCGCTGCTACGGCTGGCGCCGATCTCGAACGTGCTCTTCGGGACCGATTACCCGTTCCGGCCGGCGTCGGAAGCCGTCGGGGGCGTGACCGCCTATACGTTCACCGACGCGCAGCGCCGGGCCGTCGATCGCGAGAACGCCGAGCGCCTCGTGCCGAGATTGAGGGGATAGCCAGGTCCTGGTGGACCCGGCGCGCGGGTCACCCCAACCACGCCACGCCGACGCAGAGGGCGGCGGTCACGCCCACGAGCACGTACAAACCGAAATACACGCGGTTGAGCGCGCGCAGCTTGAGCGCGTTCGTCCGCGCCCGCGTGAACGCGACCGCCGCGAGCTCACGTGTGATCTCGCCGACCTGCGCGTCCCGCCACCGCGCGCAGTACTCCTCCACTGTTTGCGCCGTCGCTCCGTCCAGGAGCGACACCTCTTCGCGGCGCGCGGACGCATCCGCCGCGGCGCGCGGCTTGAGCGCCGCAATCGCATAGAGCAGCAGGCCCAGCGAGAGCAGCGTGTAGCACCCGGCATACGCCGCCAGGAGCGGGCTGCCGTCGATCGACGGGAGCAGATCGGATCGCGCGACGATCAGCAGATTCAGCGCATTGAGCCCGCCGAGGATCAGCAGCGCGAAGCGCGTCTTCCGGTCGTAGAGCTCCGTCAGGTCGAGCAGGTGCTCGGCGTGATCGGTGAGCGCGCGATACCGCTCCCAGGGATCGAGGATGCGATCCTCGGCCACGCGTTCGAGCGCCTTCAGCCGTCGGCGTTCGACCTTGGCGTCGTCCTGCAGACGCAGGAACTGTTCGGCGCTCGATGGGATCAGCATGGCGGTTCTTCAGCGGCAGGGCCCGGTGCCGGTATCGACAACGGCGCCGCCCGACACCGGTACAAACGCCCACTGGTACGAATCCGAACGGAGGATCAGCCGCAGCACGCCCCACCGGCTGGCCTGCACCTCGCTGGCGGGGTGGCGCGCGATGGGCACCGTGAGTGGCGCGCCGCCGGTGCCGACGATGAACGGCCGGATGCCGGTCGATGACGGATTGCCGCTGGCATCGACCGGCGCCAGACGCTCGTAGAAGTGATCGTGCGCGGCGATGACCAGCTCGGCGCCAAACGCCTGGAGGATCCGCCAGAGGTCGCGCATCCGCGGGTCGGCGCCGGCACCGGAGCTCACGAACGCGTGGTGCCAGATGGCCGCCAGGCACCGCGGCCGGATCCGTTCGAGCTCCCGGCGGACCCACTCGGCCTGTGCGGAGCCTGCGCCCACGGCGATGTTGCTGTTCAGCGAGAGCACCGTCCAGTCGCCGACGGGGAAGCTGTAGTAGCCGAGCCCCGAGGGTCCGGCGTTCGCCCCGAAGTAGCTGAAATAGGCGCTCGCCCCGGCCGTCTCGTAGTCGTGGTTGCCGGGACTCGGGCGCGTCCGCGCCCTGAATGGGCCCCACGACGGGTCATAGCATCGGCGGAAATCGTCGACCGATCCGCGCGGATACGCGTTGTCGCCGGCGGTGAACACGATGTCGCCGAGCGCGAGGAGCGCGGCCGTCTGGTCGGCGCCGCCCGTCGTGCAGTCGCCGATGTCGCCGGCGCCGACGAGGACGTTGTCGCCACCTGTCAGCAGCGACGGCGCGAAGAAGGGGGCCTCGCCGCACGAGAGGGCGCCCGCCGCGGCCGCCACCGCCAGCCACCCCGCGATGAGCCAGCCGGCGGGGACCCGCGCCCGATCCGTCAATTCCGCCTCCGCGCCTGCGCGGCGCGAGCGTCAGTCACGGCACCATGGACGACCGCCGGCCGCACGCGGCCGAACTCGACGAGGTGCCGGACGGCCGCATCGCGTGCGCCCGCATCGTACGGCTTCAGCGGATCCTTGCCGGCCGCATCCGCAATCACCGCAGCCGCCGCGGCAATGACGCGTTCCAGCCATCGATCGCTCGCCGCGACCGTGGCGCACCGCTCGAGCACCCCGAGATAGAAGGCGCGCAGGTCGTCGAACGCGAGCGCGCGGCGCAGCAGCACGTTGCGGTCCGCCCGGTGAAACACCGACGACTGCGCATCCTGAAAGGCGTTGTCGCGGTCCCACGGGAGGAACTGATGGCGCGTCGACCCGTGCCCGCGATACACGTAGAAGTTGTTCAGCCCTTCGTAGCCGGTCAGCCCGTCCAGTTCAGAGAGAAACTGTTCGATGGCAACGTGCGTCAGAAACTGGCGGAGATCGACGTACGGCTCGACGCCGCTCCGCCACTGGTCGTCGGGCAGCGCGTTGATCGCGCGAATCATCTCGGCCATCGGCGCGTAGGCGGCGCTGCGAGCCGCGGACCCCTGGGTCCGTCGCTCGAACCGCGCTTCGAGAGCCGCCAGATCGCTCCCGAGGTCGGTGAACTCGTAGCGATCGATCCAGTGGTACTCGAACAGAAACCCGTCGTCTCGGCCGAGCGTGCGCATCAGGAAGCTGGTGTTGACGGTCTCCACAATCGCGTAGACGCCCTGATACGCGCCGTTGATGTACACGCGGGCGAACGACTCGCGCGGGGCCGGCTGTCCCATGCGCACGAAGAGCGCCATCGCCGTGTACTCCCGGAGCATCGACGGGTCCTGCCAGAGGTTGTCGAGGTCGATCGAGGTCAGGCCGAGAAACCGCTGCCGGGCAACGTAGTGATCGAAGTCGATGTGCAGCCCGAGCTTCACCCCGTTGCGGCTGCCCTTGCCGCGCGACCGGATGCCCGCATTGCGCACGCGAACGTCGCCCCAGTGAATGTCGGCGGGGTAGTAGGTGTTCTCGGTGTAACGCGTGCGCAGCTGATGAAGATCGCGCTCGTTGACGAACACGCGGATCTCCTGGAGCGCGCGCGCGTCGAACAGGTCGTCGGCCGTCTGCGCCGGCACCGGTGCTGGCACTGCGAGGAGCAGCACCCCGCACGCGACGCCGACACGCACCGTTACGACCGTACGCATCACTGTGCTCACAGACTGATCTGCAGTCGCGCCATCGGCATCCATGCGCCGCCCTGGCCAGCGGGCAGCTGGCCGGCGCGCTCGCGCACGGCGTTGAACTGGACCTTCACGTGCCCGGTCGCGTACCAGGTGAGGCCCAGCGTGACGGCCCGTTCGCGGCGTGCCGGGACGATCGGCGTCCGTGGACTGAACGAGCTGTCGAGGCCCGCGTCTGCCTCTCCCAGCATCAGGCCGTCGAGGCGGCCGGCGAGATCGACCCGCGCGCGGCGGCCGCCAACAGTCGGCCGCAATCTCCATGTGCCGCTGACATACCAGCCGCGCATGACGAGCGGCACGAGATCGTCGCCGGCGATCCCCTGGCCGCGACGCTCGGCCGTCATCCGGAGGTATTCGGTGGTGAGCGTCAGCGGACCGGGCTGCCACCGGAGCTCGACGCCGGTGCGCCGGCGCGCGCCGTTGACCCATACGCCCTCGACGAGCCGTTCACCAGCCGCGCCGCGCGTGACCGCCACCGCGCCCGCAAGCGGCCCGAGCGGCGATTTGCCCGTGCCGAAGGGCCTGACCGTGATGCGGGCGGCGCTCGTGCCGCCGCCGAACGCGCCAATCTCGTACTTGAGTCGGTCGCTCCAGACCCGTCCATGCCCCATGACGCCCTGGTCGCGGCCCGGCGCGAGCCGCGTGGCCGCGAGCGAGCGGTCGATGAAGTCGAGATTCGCCGACGAGGTCGTGTGGTCGAGGCTGAAGGGGAGCTTGAACCGGCCGGCCCGAATCCTCACCGCCCGCGACTGGCGGTACTCGAGGTAGGCATCGCGCCACGGGCGGTCCGCCTCCACCTCGGCATCCGCTTCCCACGCCAGCGCGCGCGTGAACCGCCCTCGAATGCCAACCCGCCTTCGACCGATATCGAGGTCGCGTTCATCGTCGTCCTCGCCGCGGCGGAGGTCGAGCTGCACGCGTGCCAGGAACTCGAGCTGCAGACGATCGCCAAGACCGAGCGTCGGGTGCTTCGCCTCGTCCTGCGCGTCCTGTGCGGCCGCGGATGCCGGCAGTACGACGAGCGCGGCGCCCAGGCACGCTGCCGCGGCCAGGCGTCTCACGACGCTGCTCCCGCGGTGCGCGGCTCGAGCAGCGCGCGCTGGGAACACACGGACGGTTCACCTGGAGACGGCGCGAGGCGAACGTATCGGCCGTCGCCGCGCAGCACGCGCGCGCTGACGGTGTCCGCGAGCGACGCCGACAGAATCTCGTGGCGGATGCGCCGGGCAAGCGCGGAATCCCCGACCGGCGCCATCACTTCGACGCGGCGGCCGAGATTCCGCGGCCGCAGATCCGCGCTGCCGATGAAGATCTCCTCGCGTCCGCCGTTCCGGAACCACCAGATGCGGCTGTGCTCGAGGAAGCGGCCGACGATGCTCCTGACGTGGATGCCGTCGCTCAGACCGGGCACCCCGGGGCGCAGGCAGCAGACGCCGCGCACGATCAGGTCGACGCGGACGCCGGCCTGCGATGCGCGGTACAGCTGACGGATCACGTCGCGATCCGTCAGGGCGTTCATCTTCAGGATGATGTGGCCCGCGACGCCGCGGCGGCTGCACTCGATCTCGCGTGCGACCAGATCGCGGACCTCGCGGCGGAGGCCGAACGGCGCAACGAGCAGACGCCGAAACGTCGGGGCATCGGTGCGTCCCGCCAGGAAGTCGAACAGCCCCGCGGCATCCGACGCGATCGTCTCGTCACGCGTGAGGAGGGCGACGTCCGTATACGTCTGCGACGTCTCGGCGTGATAGTTGCCGGAAGAGAGGTGCACGTATCGCCGCGTGGCCGCGCCCTCCCGGCGGGTGATCACGGCAAGCTTGGCGTGCACCTTGAAGCCGACGAGCCCGTACGTCACGTGCGCGCCGGCCTGCCGCAGCGCCGACGCCCACCGTGCATTGTTCTCCTCGTCGTGCCTGGCCCGCAGCTCGACCACCGTCTCCACCCGCTTCCCGCGCCGCAGCGCGTCGACAAGCGCCTGCCCGATCGGCGACTCGCGGTCGGTCCGGTACAGCGTCATCGCAATCGCGGTGACGGCCGGATCGGCTGCGGCCTGGCGAATCAGGTCGATGACCGGACGAAACGACTCGCAGGGATGGTGCAGGAGAATGTCGCGCGCGCCAATCGCCTCGAAGAGGTCGCTGCCCACCTCGTCGCGCTGGCCGAGCGGCACGTCGCGCAGCTCCGGGCGTTCGATCCGGCTGATGCTCCAGAGCTGCAGCAGGTCGTGACCGGTGGGCGCTGCCCCGAGGGCCGGCGCCTCGATGCCATGGTCCGCCAGCATGGGACGCAGCCGGCGCGCAAAACAGGCCGCCGCCTCGCTCCAGAGCTGCCCGGCCGCCGCCGCCAGGCGCGTGCGCCGTGCGAGCGTCGTCAGATTCGCACCGAGAATCGCCAGGAACTTGACGCGTTCGAGCAGCGGAGTCCGCTCGTCCTGGGCCTCCTCGAGGACGCGGCGCTGGAACGCGATCGCGCCGAGATCGGGATCGAGGAAGAGCGGACTGCTGCCCGTGACCGCGCCGGGATCGGGGGGCAGGACATCGAGCGGCCCGGGCAGCGCACCAGGACGCATGCTGTCCGTGTATGTCTGTAGCTGTGCCATCGAGGATCACAACGGCGGGGTGGAGGGAAACGAACAGGGCGGAGTAGTCGGTAGGTGGTAGCCGGTAGGCGGTAGCCAGTTGGTAGCCGGTAGCCGGTAGTTCCTGGGCTACCGGCTACCGACTACCAGCTACCGGCTAGGTTCAGAACGTCGCCCGAATGCCGAACTGCAGCATCCGCGGGAAGTACTGGACGCTGGGGCTGAACGCCGGCTGGCCGAAGTTGGCGTTGCTGGCGTTCACGACGTAGTTGCCGTAGTGCTCGTGATTGAACAGGTTGAACACCTCGAAGATGCCGTTGACGGCGACGCGGCCGGCGAGCGGCAGCCGCTCTTGCAGCCGCAGGTCCATCTTGTGAATCGGCTTGCCGACCAGCGAGTTGCGGGGCAGGATCGACCCGTCGGCGAGCAGCCGCAGCTCGCCGGTGTTCACGCCCGTCCCGCCTTCACCGCGCCGGTCGACCCCCGTATCGACCCAGAACCGCTCGCCCGAGCCGTAGAAATAGATCCCGCTCACCTGGAAGCCGGCGCCGACGTCCCAGATGCCGTTGAAGACGGCGCGGTGGCGCTGGTCGCCCGCCTGCCCGAACCCCGGGGTGACCTGCCGGCCGGCGAAGCTGTAGTCCGCTCCCATATCCTGCGCCAGCGGGAAGCCGACCGGCTGCCGCGCCACCACACCATCGTCGCCCAGGTACCACTGCGGCCGGATCGGCTTCGCGTCCCGGAAGTACCCCAGCGTGTAGCTCCCCATGGCCTGCCAGCGGCTGCCAAACCGCTTGGTCAGCGTGAGGTCCATGCCGTGGTAGTTCGACCAGCCTTCCAGGAACTCGAAGTGCACCGGCCCCCACTCGGGGAAGGGGCGGCGGCTGACGTCGCTGAACGGATAGTTGGCGCCGGTGGCCGGGTTGTAGCTCAGGTTCGCGTTGACCGCGTGCTCCTCGCCGCGCCCGCCCGTGTAGACGTAGTTCGCCTCGAACGACATGTCCGCGCCGATCTGCCGCTGGACGCCCACCGAGGTCTGATGGCTGTAGGAGGTCTGGCGCCCGGGATAGGCGATCTCACTGGTCACCGACCGGACGAAGCAGGGCGGGTTCCCACGGAATCCCTGTGCACGCCACCGCTCGAAGAGCGCCGCGTTCAGATCGCAGGCTTGCGCCAGCGCCTGGGCCTGGGTGGGCTTGGGCCCACCACCCCATTCGCCCTCGCCGCCGGGCGCGGGGCCGAACCAGTTCGGGACGAAATCGGGGCGGCCGTCGTTGAAGATCTGAAACTCGAAGCCGCTCAAGTTCTCCATCGATTGCTGCACGCCGTCGTTGGGGGCAAATGCGAAGAAGAGCCCGTAGCCGCCGCGCAGCACCGTGCGATCGTCGAGGCGGAAGTTCATCCCCAGGCGCGGCGCGACGTTGTTGGTGTCGTGGGGCAGGTTGCCCGGCAGCCACGGCCGGAACTCGATCTTCTCGGCGTGAGCGTTGGTATCCAGGTCGTAGCGCACGCCCAGGTTGAGCGTCAGGCGGTCGCTCACCCGCCAGTCATCCTGCGCCCAACCCGCGAACACGTGACGGACGATGTCGAAGGCGTAATTGCTGTCGGACACGGTATGCGTGACCGAGGTCGTGATGCGGGCGAGTGGCGCCAGGTTCCACGTCGAGGCGTCGTTCGCCACCGGGAAGAGCGACTCGATGTTGGCCGGCACCGGGCCGCCTCGGGCGTCGATCTGGCCCATGCACCGGCGGCAGGACTTGAAGTCGTTGAAGAACCTGAGGTATTCGCCGCCCAGTTTCAGGTCGTGACGTCCGCCCCAGTCATACGACGTGGTCAAGTCGTCGCGAATCGAGTACGTCTCCTGTACGACGTCGTTGACGAGGAAGAACCCGATGGTGTAGCCCCGCAGGACCACAGCCACCCCGGTTCCGTTCAGGACGGGACTGAACGGAAAGGCGCCGCCTTTCCACGTCACGTTGGGCTGGAAATTCTGGTTGAAGATGCTGGCGCCCGCCCGGATCTCGTTCACCGTCCGATTGCTCAACACCTGCGTGAACGTGCCGAAGTACTGCGGAGCCAGTTGCTTGACCGGCCTGCCGGTAGCAGGATGCACGACGGCACTCCCGCCGCCGATTTCATAGTACTGGTTCTTGTACACCGATCCGCGCGCCGAGAGCCGCGTCCCGGGCGTGAATTGATAGTCCAGCCGCCCGAGGAACTGCTGCGTCCGGCCGGTGAAATGCTGGTCGACGTTGAAGCTCGGGTACGGACTGTTGTAGGTGAAGGTTTGCGGCTGCCGCTCGAAGCCGTAGCTCGCGAAGAAGTGAAATCTGTCGCGGACGATCGGGCCGCCGTACGTCGCGCTCGTCTGCTGGTTCGAATAGGGGAGGACGCGGTTCTGGATGAAATCCTCGGCGTTGAACTTGTCGCTGCGGAAATAGCCCGCCAGCGTGCCGGCGAAGGTGTTGGTCCCCGACTTGGTGACCGCGTTGACCACCATCCCCGCCGAGCGCCCCTGCGTGGCGTCGAAGCGGTTGGCGATCACCTCGAACTCCGCGATCGCATCCCGGTTGTAGTTCGGCTGCGCCCCGTCGGTATTCGAGTGCCAGGTGCTCGTGACGTCCTGGCCGTCGAGGTTGGTCTGCGAGTAGGCCTGGCGAAGCTGCACCAGCCCGCCCGCCTCGTTCCGGCGGGCGCCAGGCGCCAGCAGCGTCAGGTCCATCCAGTTGCGCCCGTTGAGCGGCAGCTCCTGCATCTGCCGCGGGTCGATGTTGGCCCCGATGGTCGAGGTCGTCATATCGAGGAGCGGTGCCTCGCCCGTCACCGTCACCGTCTCCTGCACGATCGACGGCGCCAGCTGGACGTTGGCCACCGCCGTCTGACCGATGAGGATCTGGAGGTTCCGGTTCACCGTGGTGAAGCCGGGCATCTCCGCCTTGAGGCTGTAGCCGCCGACACGCACGGGCAGGCGAAACTCCCCGCGGTCGTCGGTGACCGCCAGGAACGTATTGCCGCTGGCTTCGTGGACGGCCGTGATCGTGGCACCGGGTAGGACGGCGCCGGTCGAGTCGGTGACCGCACCGGTGAACGTGGCTTCCTGCGCGTACCCGCGCGCGGGCTGCAGCAGGATCAGAGAGAGGACCAACGAGACGAGAAGCACCCCCTTCGGGACATCGGCTGGCATACACCCTCCTCAGCATGAAGTGCGACCGAGAGGACGCGGGCCCGAGAGATCCCGGTTGGTAGTTAGAGTTGGTGGTTGGTGGTAGCGGTTCTTGCCACTAACTACCAACCACCAACCACCAACCACCAACCGAGTGATTACATCCGCGGGAAGTACTGGACATTCGGTGTGAATGCCGGCTGCCCGTAATTCGCGTTGCTTTCGTTCGTCACGTAGTTGCCGAAGTTCGCGTGGTTGAACAGATTGAACACCTCGAAGATGCCGTCCACGGCGACGCGGCCGCCGAGCGGCACTCGCTGCTGCAGCCGCACGTCTACCTTGTGAATCGGCTCGCCGACCAGAGCGTTGCGCGGCATGATCGAGCCGTCGGCGCGCAGCCGGAAATCCCCGCTTCGGGTGCCCCCTTCGTCGCGCCGGTCGACACCCGTGTTCGCGAAGAACCGCTCGCCGGACCCGAAGAGGTAGATCCCGCTCATCTGGAAGCCGGCACCGGGATTCCAGATGCCGTTGACGACGGTCCGGTGGCGCTGGTCGCCCGCCTGGCCGAACCCCGGAAAGATTTCGCGGCCGGCGAAGTAGTATTCCCCGCCGAGGTCCGGCGCCAGCGGGAAGCCGAT
>JACPCS010000010.1 GCA_016184455.1 Acidobacteriota bacterium | reverse complement strand
GATTACATCGGCCTTTGGACGACGATTTTCGCGAAGGTTCCGAACATGCATACCAGTAGGAGCGCGACTATGAGACGGCCATTGCTGTACGCGGCTGCGGCTCTCCTGGTCGCGGCCGGCGCCGCCGGCCTCCAGGCGCAGACGAACGGGCGCGCGGCGTCCGGCGCTGCGGCCGCCACGCCGCGCATGCCGGACGGCAAGCCCGATCTGAGCGGGATGTGGGCGCCGGGCGCCGGTCCGGGACGGCCCGTGGAAGTCGACGAGAAGGGAAACGTCGAGGAGATCTTCCCGTCGCGCCGGTGCGGGCCGACGCAGGTCAACTGCGACGGCTACACCAACCAGTCGGTCGACGGCGAGTTCACCGGCCGCATGAACCGGAACCGGCCCGTCTACAAGCCGGAGCTCTGGGACAAGGTGCAGTCTTTCGACATGAACACCAATCGGGAGGATCCGATCTTCGTCTGCCAGCCTCTCGGCATCCCGCGCGTGGGGCCGCCCGCGCGCATCCTGCAGACGGCCAACGACGTGGTGTTCCTCTATACGATCAGCGGCGCGAGCAGCCAGCCGGCGGACTACCGCGCGATCCCGACCGACGGGCGCACGCACGATCCCGTGCGGTCGCAGGACGTGTACTTCTACGGGCATTCGGTCGGCCGCTGGGACGGCGACACGCTGGTGATCGAGTCGATCGCCTTCAACGATCTCACCTGGCTCGATCGCGGCGGCTACTTCCACTCCGACCAGATGAGGGTGACCGAGCGGCTCCGGCGCGAGGGGAACACGCTCGTCTACGACGTGACCGTCGAGGATCCCGACGTGCTGCTCGAGCCGTGGGCGATGAACACGCGGCGGCTGCAGCTGAACACGAATCCCAACGCGTACCTGCCCGAGGGGCAGCCGTGCCGGGATTACGACCGCGAGAACATGGTCACGCAGATCCGGCACTAGAGCGGAGACCGAAAGGCCTCCGCCCCGCCCCTACGATCGTTTTCCGTACGCGTCAAGTCCCTCTTCGGTTTGACCGGCTCGGAGGGTGAAGGTAGACTCACGGGCTTTCGTTCTCACTCCGAGGCAAGTCAGGAGGACCAGACAACCAGCAGGCGCGCCGTCCGAATCCAGGCTGGGGCAACGTGAACATGAGTCAGCACGTGCCCAAGGGCGGTGAAGACGTCGGATTGCAGATCGAGCTGAACAAGCGCATGTCGAACAACTGGCAGGCGTCGCTCGGCTACTCGCTGTCGGCCGGGTGGGACTACCAGTACCCGCCCGTGCGGCGCGCCGCCGGCTGCACGTACGCGTTGACCAACCCGTCACCGGGCGTCTTCACGTGCGATGCGCCGATCACGCTGCACCCTGTCCTGCAGTACGATCACTTCCGGTCAGCCGACCAGATGCACAGGCTGACGTTCAACGGCATCTGGCAGCTGCCACACGGCTTCCAGGCGAGCGGCCTCTATTTCTTCGGCGACAACGGCAAGACCACGCCGGTCTCGGGTGTCGATGTGCTGGGCATCGGCGGGATGGGCGGACCGGCCACGCCGACCTCCCCGACCCCCGGCCGGCTGCGGGCCAACGGGACGCTCATCGAGCGCAACAGCTTCAACCGCTCGGACCTGCACCGCGTCGACATCCGGCTGTTGAAGCGGTTCACGCTCAGCGAGCGCGTCGCCGTGGAGGGCACGGTCGAAGTGTTCAACCTGTTCAACCACGAGAACTACAACTCGTTTGTGACCAACGAGTCGGCGCGCAACTTCGGCGCCCCGAGCTTCGACAGCAACATTGCGTTCCAGCCGAGGACCATGCAGTTCGGGTTCCGCGTCGCCTTCTGACACAACTCCCAGTCCCCAACTCCCAACTCCCACGCGTTGGGAGTTGGGACCTTGGGAGCTGGGAGTCGACCAGAACATGGTCACGCAGATCCGGCATTAGGCGGAACACGGACATGATGAAACGCAACGCGACGTTCATGACGGCGACTTTGCGCATCGTCGCCATTCTTCTCCTCTTCGCATCGAGCGTGGCCGCCCAGCAGCCGCCGCAGCAGGGCGGCCGAGGACGCTACACGCCCCCGTCTGGCGCGAAGGATCTGAAGGCGGTCATCTTCAACTGGTTCTGGCACATGGGCATGCTCCGCGGTCCGCAGGAAATCGAGGCGGTCGCCACGCTCGAGCATCGCGCGACCGGTACGATCCAGGTCGACGGCCAGCCCTGCAAGCTGACGATGTACCGCGTGAGCACGAACTACCAGGTACCGGGCCAGCGCATCCAGTACACCTGCACGCGGTCCAACGGGCAGGAGTACAAGAACATCGAAGTCGTCAGCGGCCAGTACGCGTGGGACGAGGACGTCGTCGGCGCCGAGCTCGTCGCCGGGCGCGGCAAGGCCACGGCGCGGCCTGCCGCGCTGCACGAGCGCCTGATCCGGCTCTGGGCCGGCCCGCAGGGCGCACCGAAGGCGGCCGCGGCCGGCGGTGACAAGACATCCGTGTTGTGGGATACCGGTAAGGTGGTGGTGACCTATCCGATTCCCGGTGCATCGGGCGCACTCGCCCGCGCGACGCTCGACGCGCGCTACATGGCCGAGCGCGTCGAGGTCCGTCAGGGCGACGTGGTCACTGAGTTCACGTACGGCAAGTACGAAGACTGGAACAATCCGCTCAACAAGGTGGAGGCCTTCTACGCCGGCACGCTCGTCGAGCGCCGCAACGGCGTCGTCACGCGCGATCTGACGACGGTCGAGACGGAGACGGGGAACGTGTACGTCGTGATGCCGGTGCCGGCCAGCGTACGGCGTTGAGGGGTGCCTAGGCACTTCACGCAATGATGCGCTGCCGGCGCTCGAGGCTGTACGGCCACGGGCGCGGCACACCAACCATCATCAGCACGCCGCCGAGCAGCGCCAAGTTCTTCGTGAAGTGCGCCATCTCGTTCATGCGCTGCACCGGATCGGCGATGTCCCAGAAGTCGTGCATGATCGGCGTCACCCCGATGAGGAACAGGCCGAGGCACGCGGCGCCGATGTGCGGCCACAGCCCCAGGAGCACGCTCAGTCCGCCGATGACGAGGAGCGTACCGCTCGCGAGCACCGCCGTTTCCGGCGAGGGTACGCCCTTCGCGGCCGCGTACTGGGCCATGGCCGACAGGTTGAGAAAGTGGTTCACGCCGTAAAACGTGAAGAAGCCGCCGAGCAGGATGCGCCCCAGCAGAAAGATATCGCTCATCTTGAACACTCCTGTTGTGGTCTGCCCGGATCGAGAACGTGCAGGGGGCGCGCCAGCGCAGCTCGTCAGCCGCGCGCCATGTGCGAATTCATGGCAGAATCCTTGCGTCGCCGAGTCCCGCGTGAACACGTCATCTCCCCGCCTCTCTCCGGCCGACGAGACGAGCCGCACGTCGATCCTCGTGCCGCGCGCCGCGACCATCGACGGCTTCGTCGCGGCCGCGTCGGCAGGCGACGGCCTCGACGTGCGCGGTCTCGAGCCGCTGACCACGTTGCACGTACGGACGTGCAACTCGTGTTACCGGATCGTCATCGCGAAGGGGACGGCGGTGTTCGTCCAGGGCGGCCGCTTCTTCGCCGAGACGACCGACGCCCGACTCGAAGGCTCGAGCGCTGGCGGCAGCTTGCTGAAGCTGGGATGGATCGGCGTCGGCCTCTGCATGGAGCTCTGGGCGCAGGGCCAGCGCATCGTCACCTCGCCGGTGCGCTCCATCACACGCGAGGAGCCCGACGCGCGACCGCAGTGATCGGTGCGTCGAGCGCGCTACCGATGATCTTCGAGCGGGTCGACCGCGAAGCCGCGGCGCTCGCCCGTGCCGGATCCGCGCCGCGCGTCCAGCAGATCCCGCAGCGCCTCGGCAATCACGTGCGGCTCGCACGGCTTCATCAGCACGCGTGAGATGCCGGCGTGCCGGAAACGATCCGGCTCGTCGAGGTACTCAGGACGCCCCGTGACGGCGATGATTGGGATGCCGCGCGTCTCCACCGACTGCTGCAGCGCGCGGGCGAGCTCGAAGCCGTCGATGCCGGGCACCGCCAGGTCTGTGACGATCGCGTCGGGCGCGAGCTCGCGCGCCTTCTCGAGCGCCTGGTAGCCGTTGTGCGCATCGGCGGTGCGGAAGCCGGCGCCGTGCAGGTACTCGCGGTACCGCGCACGGGTGCCCTGATCGTCCTCGACGACGAGCACCAGCGGATGCGAGGCGGTCGAGCTCGCGGGGAGCATGGGAGGCGGACCTCAGCGACAGCTTAGCGTTCAGGTCTTCCCCGCTGCAACAGGGGTTGCACAGAACCCAGCCGTGCCTGGCGGATTGATTTCTTTCAGGAATTCTGGAAAGCCGGTCTCGTGCGCGTGGAGCCGCTGCGCGACTGCAGGGCCCACCACGCCCGGAACCCGAACAGCACGCACAGCGCGAGCGCCCACAGGCGCGGCTGACGGAAGTCGGCCTTCACGACCCACCAGGAGTGGATCACCGCGGTCACGCCGGCGACGTACACGAGACGATGCAGTTGCTGCCAGCGCCGGCCCAGGCGGCGGATCATGCCGGCGGTGGAGGTGAGCGCAAGCGGGACGAGCAGCAGGAATGTGGTCATGCCCAGCGTGATGAATGGTCGATCCACGACGTCGGCGGCCATGCTCGCCACGTCGAAGAACCAGTCGAGCACGACCCACGTGAGCATGTGCAGGCACGCATAGAAGAACGCGAACAGCCCGAGCATCCGCCGCAGCCGAATCAGCTCATTCCGGCCGGTCACGCGGCGGAGCGGCGTCACCGTCAGCGTGAAGACGAGCAGCGTGAGCGCGGTCGTGCCGGTCGTGTCGGTGATGAAATCGATCGGATTCGCGGTGAAGTCGCCGGTGAACGTCCAGTACACGAGGGCGGCCGCGGGCGTCAGCGCGGCCGCGAACACGACCCGGCGGAAGACGGCGAATCGCGTCAATAGTACTTGCGCAGATCCATGCCGGAGTAGAGCGACGCCACCTGGTCGCCGTAGCCGTTGAACATCAGCGTCTTCCGGCGGAAGAACTCGCCGAGCCGCCGCTCGGTCGCCTGGCTCCAGCGCGGGTGATCGACCGTCGGATTCACGTTCGAGTAGAAGCCGTACTCGCGCGCGTTGGCGACGTTCCACGCGGTCCGTGGCTGCTGATCGGTGAAGCGGATCCGCACGATCGACTTGATGCTCTTGAATCCGTACTTCCACGGTACGACGAGACGGATCGGCGAGCCGTTCTGATTCGGCAGCACCTCGCCGTACAGCCCCACGGCCAGGATCGCCAGCGGGTGCATCGCCTCGTCGATGCGCAGCCCTTCGACGTACGGCCAGTCGAGCACGGGCACGCGCACACCGGGCATCTGCTTCGCATCGTTGAGCGTGGTGAACTCCACGAACCTGGCGCTCGGGAGCGGGTCGAGCCGCTTGATCACGTCGGCGAGCGGAAAGCCGACCCACGGAATCACCATCGACCACGCCTCGACGCAGCGAAGGCGGTAGATCCGCTCCTCGAGCGGATGGGGCTTGATGAAGCTGTCGATGTCGTAGCTCGCCGGCGACTTGACGAGACCGTCGACGCGAATGGTCCACGGACGCGTGACGAGCCGATGCGCGTTCCGCGCCGGATCATCCTTGTCCGCGCCGAACTCGTAATAGTTGTTGTAGCCGCTGATGTCGGCGAAGGAGTTCAGCTTCTCGTCGGTGCCGAACGGGCCCTTCCGGACGTTCGGCAGCTTGGCGCGCGCGCCCTGGGCGCGGGCCCGCCCGGTGCCGGCCGGTGAGAACGCGGCCGCGGCACCGACGGCCGCGGCGGCGGCCGCCGCGATGAATTCGCGCCTGCGGACGTAGAAGGACTTTGGCGTCACCTCCGAATACCGCACGTCAGGAGCCTTTCGAATCAGCATTGGCCAATTATAGGGCGGTCCTTTTCTTCTTGCACAGCCGAGCTTTGCTCGTACGATGACCGTGGTAGCCTCGACGTGCATGGCTTTTGAACACGGCCCGTTGCCCCGGGCGCTGTCGCTGGCCGTCCATGAGCTGCGGACGCCCGTGACGGTCACCTCCGGCTACCTCCGGATGTTGCTGCGAGAGCAGGCCGGCCCTCTCGGCGAGCGCCAGCGAAAGATGCTCGAGGAAGCGGAGCGCTCGTGTGGGCGCATCAACGCCGTCATCAGCGAAATGAGCGAGCTCGGCAAGCTGGAGGCGGGCGAGCTGACGCCGCCGGGAGTCACCTTCGATCTCTCGAAGCTCGCGGCCGACGTGGCCAGCGATATGCATGAAGGTACGGACCGCGGGATCCGTGTCGAGTTGCGCGCTGCTGAACCCGTCACCGTTACTGGCGATCGTACTCGCCTCGGAGCGGCCCTGCGCGCGCTCCTACACGCGACGCTCCGCGAACGAGCCGACCCGGGCGTCGTGGTCGTGCACTGTTCGGCGATCGCCGACGGCAACACGCCGTGGGCCGTCGTCGCCATCGCCGACGACGCGGTCATTTCCGCGCTCACCGATCGCGCACGCGAGGCGACGCCGCCGCCCTTCGATGAGTGGCGCGGCGGCCTCGGGCTGGCGCTGCCGGTGGGCCGTCGTGTCATCGAGGCGCACGGTGGCGCCGTCTGGTCGGCGCCTGGCAATCCACGGATCGGCTCGGCGCTCCGCCTGCCCCTGGTAAAGAACCTATGACCACCGTTGCCAACGCGAGAACCGGTTCGGCCTCCGGAAGCGACGTCGATCAGCGGCGTCCTTCGATCGCCGTCGTCGATGACGACTCGGGCTTTGCGGGGTACTTGCGGACGTTTCTCGCGCTGCGCGGCTACGAGGCGCGCACCTACACGCGCGGCGACGAGATCGTCGCAGCGATCCGGCAGGGCGAGCCGCCGGAGATCGTCCTCCTCGACGTCGCCATGCCCGGCATGGACGGTCTGCAGACGCTGAAGGCGCTGAAGGCGGCACATCCCGAGCTGCAGGTCATCATGCTGTCGGGGCGCGAGCAGGCGCCGATCATCGTCGAAGCCGTCCGCCTCGGCGCAGCCGACTACGTCGTCAAGCCCGGCGACCCCGAAGGGCTTGGCGAGATCGCGCTCGACTCGGCGATCAAGCAGGCGATCGAGCGGAGCCGGCTCGTGAGCGAGCTGACCGACCTGCGCCGGCAGCTGAGCGACGACCAGGATCAGGCGTTTCTCGCGTGGGGCCAGAGCCCCGCGATGCGGCAGGTCGCGCACATCATCGAGCAGGTCGCCGACAACGACGTGACCGTGCTGATTCGCGGCGAGAGCGGCGTCGGCAAGGAGCTCGTCGCCAAGGCCATCCATCAGCGCTCCACGCGGCGGCAGCGGCCGTTCGTGAAGGTCAACTGCGCGGCGCTCCCGGCGGAGCTCCTCGAAAGCGAGCTCTTCGGACACGAGAAGGGCGCCTTTACCGGCGCCGCCACCACACGCATCGGCAAGTTCGAGCAGGCGAACTTCGGCACGATCTTCCTCGACGAGATCGGCGAGATGAAGCCGCCGCTCCAGGCCAAGCTGCTCCACGTGCTGCAGGACGGCGAGTTCACCAAGCTCGGGAGCAACAAGAAGATCGAGGTCGACGTGCGCGTGATTACCGCCACCAATCGCGACCTCGAGGCGATGCTGGTGCGCGGCCAGTTCCGCGAGGACCTCTACTATAGGCTCAAGGTGATCGAGACGGTCGTGCCGGCGCTGCGCGACAGGCGCGACGAGATCCCGCAGTTGACCGACTTCTTCATCCAGAAGTATTCGCGCCGCTACAACCGGCGCGTGCGCTCGATTACCGATGAGCTGCGACACCGCTTCCTCGAGTACGACTGGCCCGGCAACATCCGCGAGCTCGAGAACATGATCAAGCGGTTCGTGATTCTCGAGGACGAACAGCTCGTCCTGCGGGAGCTGAGCCGGCCGCGACCCGTTCCGCTCGCTGCGGCTGCGCCGGTCGGCGCGCCGCTCGAGTATTTTGCTCCGCCGCCATTCCAGTCCTCACCGCCCTCTCCCGCCGAGGCCGAGGAGGACGAGATGGACGAGGAGGCTGAGGAAGACGATGCGACGCCGCCGGCGTCGCAGGACGGCCGGCGTCTGGCCGAGGTCGCGCGCGAGGCGGCGCTCAATGCCGAGCGCGCAGTGATCGCGGACACGCTTCGCCAGGTCCACTGGAACCGCCGCAAGGCCGCGCAGCTGCTCGGCGTCAGTTACAAAACGCTACTCAACAAGATCAAAGAAACCGGACTCGAGCGGCCGTAGCTTGGTCGCTCGGTCGCTGGGGTAGCTGGGTGGCTGAGTAAAGACATTTCCTCCCCAGCTACATAGCTACCCAACGTCCCAGCGACCCAGCTACCCAAAACTCCCCGTTTTCCGTTCTCTTCCAACAGTTTTCTATCGTGGCACCTCACTTGCTCAGCGGACCGCATCCCCTCAGCCGGGCTCGAGAAGCCGGTGGGGCGGAAAGGACCTGAGCACGATGGGTGAGAAGCAGCAGGTATTGGTCGTCGACGACGACCTGGCGATGTGCGGCATGCTCCGAACGTTCCTCGGTGAACGCGGGTACAGCGCGCTGACGGTCACGAACGCCGACGAAGCCGTGCGGCGCTTTCACGCGGAGCGGCCCGCCGCGGTTCTCCTCGACGTGGTGATGCCGGGCGCGATGGACGGCCTGGGGGCGCTCGCCGCGTTCAAGAAGATCGACAAGAGCGTGCCGGTGATCGTGATCTCCGGCCAGGGGTGCACGAGCACGGTCGTGCAGGCGATGAAGCTCGGCGCCGCCGATTTCGTCTGCAAGCCGTTCGAGCACACCGAGCTCGAAGCGCTGCTGCTCAACGCGCTGAAGCAGCGGCAGCTCAGCCAGGAAGTCGCGGTGCTGCGCGAACAGCTGCGTGAGCAGTCGCGGCACACGATGCTGTTCGGCAATAGCCAAGCGATGGCCGAGGTCCGCGACCTCATCGAACGCGTCTCCGACACCGACGTGACGGTCCTCATCCGGGGCGAGAGCGGCACCGGCAAAGAGCTCGTCGCGCGCGCGCTGCACGAGCGATCGCTCCGCCGCGAGCGGCCGTTCGTGAAAGTGAACTGCGCGGCGCTCCCCACGGAGCTGCTCGAGTCGGAGCTCTTCGGGTTCGAGAAGGGCGCGTTCACGGGCGCCATCCAGCACAAGCCCGGCAAGTTCGAGTTCGCCAACCACGGAACGATGTTCCTGGACGAGATCGGCGACATGAGCCAGCCGCTGCAGGCCAAGCTGCTGCAGGTGCTGCAGGACGGCGAGTTCTCGCGCCTCGGAGGCAAGCACGACGTGCACGTCGACGTGCGCGTCATCACTGCCACCAATCGCGACCTCGAAACCGCGGTGGCATCGGGACAGTTCCGCGAGGATCTCTACTTCCGGCTCAACGTCGTCACGATCTCGCTCCCGCCGCTGCGCGCGCGGCGCGAGGAGATTCCGATCCTGACCGACCACTTCCTGAAGAAGTACTCGGTTCAGTACAACAAACCCGTCACGACCATCAGCCCCGAGCTGTCGCGGCTCTTCATGGAGTACCGGTGGCCGGGCAACGTGCGGCAGCTCGAGAACATGATCAAGCGGATGGTCGTACTGGGGAGCGAGACCCCCATCGTCGCGGAGCTGGAGCAGCCCGCGGCGTACCACGCGTACCGCCCGCAGCCGGTGGGCGCGGCGCCCCGTCCTCCTGCCGCGCCGTCTCCGCCGGCTGCGGTCGCCGAGCCACCGGTCGCCGTTCACCCGGCCGCAGCGGCCGCCGCCGC
>JACPCS010000009.1 GCA_016184455.1 Acidobacteriota bacterium | reverse complement strand
GGCGAAGGACTCGCCGGGGTTCATCGTCAACCACATCGGCCTGTACGGGATGATGCGCAGCCTGCCGAAGGGCGCCGCCGGCGAGTACACGATCGAGGAAGTCGACGCGATCACGGGCCCGCCGCTGGGACGGCCGAAGAGCGCCACGTTCCGTACGCTCGATCTGGCCGGCATCGACATTCTCGGACACGTCGTCCGCGACCTCCGCGCGCGGCTGCTGCGCGAGCGCGAGGTGTGGACGCTGCCGCCGTTTGTCGTGCAGATGCTCGAGCGCGGCATGACCGGAGAGAAGGCGGGCCAGGGCTTCTACAAGCGTGAGCGGCGGGCCGACGGCGGGTCCGATATCCTCACGCTCGATCCGGCGACGCTCACGTTTCGCCGGCGGCAGCAGCCGCGGCTCCCTTCGCTCGAGGCCGCGGCCTCCATCGCGGATCTGCGCGAACGGATTCGCACGCTGTTCACCGCGAAGGACAGGGTCGGTGCCCTGCTGCGCGAGACGCTCGCACCGACACTGGTCTATGCGGCGCTCGTCACGCCGGAGATCGCACACTCCCCCGACGATGTCGACCGCGTGATGCGATGGGGGTTCGGATGGGAACTCGGGCCCTTCGAGCTCATCGACGCCATCGGCATCGAAGAGGTGATCGCCGCCGCGCGCGACGCGAGCCCCGACCTCCTTGCCGGCGGCGTGCCGCCGCTCCTCGAGGAGCCGCTCCGGCGCGGGACGCAGACGCTGCGCGACGGCGACGTCCCGCCCGCCGCACCCGATCTGCAGATTCTGCGCACGGCGAAGGATCGGTCGGGCGTGGTGCGCAGGAACGCCGGCGCGAGCCTGATCGATCTCGGCAGCGGCGTCCTCTGCATCGAGTTCCACTCGAAGATGAACATCGTCGGGGCCGATACGATCGAGATGCTGCACACGGGCGTGCGCGAGGCAGCGCGGAATTTCGCTGCCCTGGTCATCGGCAACGAGGCGCCGAACTTCTCCGCCGGCGCCAATCTCATGCTGCTCCTGCTCGAGGCGCAGGAGCAGAACTGGGAAGAAATAGACGCGACGGTGCGTGCTTTTCAGCAGGCCAACCTTGCGCTGCGCTATGCCGACGTGCCGGTCATCGTGGCACCGGCCGGTCTTACGCTCGGCGGCGGATGCGAGATCGCACTCCACGCCGACCGCGTACAGGCCGCAGCGGAGGCCTACATCGGCCTGGTCGAAGTCGGCGTCGGACTCATTCCCGCGGCCGGCGGCACGAAAGAGATGCTGGCGCGGGCGGCCGAATCGATGCCGCCAGGCGCCACCGATTACCTGCCGCCGGTCCAGCGAGCCTTTGAAACCATCGCGTTCGCCAAGGTTTCGTCCAGTGCCGAGGACGCGGAACGGCTGGGCTACCTGCGGCCGGTCGACGCGGTCACGATGAACCGCGAGCGTTTGCTGGCCGACGCAAAGGCACGAGCCCTGCAGCGGGTCAAAGAGGGATATCAGGCGCCCCCACCGCGTCCGGCGATTCCGGTGGGCGGCGACGCGGTGCTCGCGGCGCTGAAGCTGGGGATTCACCTCGCGTGGCGGGCGGGCCGAATCAGCGACCACGACGTTCTCGTCGGCCGCAAGCTGGCGACGGTGATGGCGGGCGGCGAGCTGCCGCATCCGTCGACGGTGACGGAGCGGGAGCTGCTGGATTTGGAGCGCGAGGCGTTTCTGAGCCTGCTCGGCGAGCGCAAGACGCTGGAGCGGATCCAGCACACATTGAAAACGGGCAAGCCGCTGCGAAACTAGAGCTGCTCGCATGAAGATCGTCGATCGAGGCGGAGGGACACCGGTCGTCGTCGTTCCCGGCATTCAGGGGCGCTGGGAGTGGATGAAGCCGGCGATCGACGCGCTGGCGCAGCGCTGCCGCGTGATCACGTTTTCGCTGGCGGATGAGCCGTCGTGCGACGGGCCGTTCGACGAGACGCGCGGCTTCTGGTCCTACGTGGAGCAGGTGCGCGCGGCGCTCGACGTTGCCGGCATCCCTCGGGCGGCGATCTGCGGTGTGTCGTACGGCGGGCTGATTGCCGCCGCGTTCGCGGCGCGCTACCCGGAGCGCGCCTCGTCGCTCGTCCTCGTGTCGGCGCTGCCGCCCTCGTGGAGACCCGATCGGCGCGTGCGGTTCTATCTGCGCGCGCCGAGGCTGTTCACGCCGATCTTCCTGCTCGCCTCGCTCCGGTTGTACCGCGAGATTGCCGCGGCGAACGGCGGCGCCGTGCGCGGCGCCGGCGCCGGTCTCCGACACGCGGGGCGCGTGCTGACGCACATGTTCTCGCCGCATCGGATGGCGCGGCGCGTGGCGCTCGTCGCATCGGTCGACCTTCCCGCCATCTTCGCGCGCGTCACGCAGCCGACGCTCGTCATTACGGGCGAACCATCGCTCGACCGCGTGGTGCCGGTGTCATCCATCACCCGTGAGTACGCCGCGCTCTGGGCCAACGTGCACTTCGCCACGCTCGAGCGCACCGGCCACCTCGGCCTCATCACGCGCCCGAAGGAGCTCGCGCGGCTCGTCGTCTCGTTCGCAGATGCGGCCGCACACGGCGATGTGCTGAGGAGCCGGGTTGGCTGACCCCTCGACTCGGCTCGGGGCGGAGCCGCTGCGTCAGATTCCGGGCGCGGTCGGCCCGCTCGAAACGATCCTCGACAGGCCGTCGGGCGATCCACGCGCCGCCGTCGTCTTCGCGCATCCGCTGCCGACCGAAGGCGGCACGATGCACACGAAGGTCGTGTATCAGGCGGCGAAGGCGCTCGCGCGCATCGGCTGCGTCGTGCTGCGTTTCAACTTCCGCGGCGTCGGCCTGAGTGCGGGCGCCTGGGATCGGGGGCGCGGCGAGCTCGATGACTTCAGGGCCGCCCTCGATTTCATGGCGGCGGAACATCCCGGGCTCGAGTTGTGGGCCGGCGGGTTCTCGTTCGGGTCCTACATCGCAACGACGGTCGGCGCCGACGACGAGCGGGTCTGCGCGCTCATCGCGATTGCGCCGCCGGTCGACCGGTACGAGTTCGCCTCGGTGAAGCTGTCGCACAAGCCGAAGTTCATCATCCACGGCGAGCGCGACGAGCATATCTCGCTGCGGATCGTCCGCCACTTCTACGCACAGCTTCGCGAGCCGAAGGAGCTCGTGGAGATCGATCGAGCCGATCATCTGTTCGAGGGACAGGCCGCCGAAGTCGGCGATGCCCTCGTCGAGCTGCTGGAGGACTTCTCATGCAGGACGCTGTCATCGTAGCCGCCGCGCGGACCGCCGTCGGCAAGGCGCCGAACGGCACGCTCAAGACCGTCAGGCCCGACGAGCTGGCGGCGACCGTCATTGCCGACGTGCTGCGCCGCGCCCCTGGCGTCGCGCCGTCCGACGTCGACGACGTGATCCTCGGGTGCGCGATGCCGGAGGCCGAGCAGGGATTGAACGTGGCGCGCATTGCCAGCCTGCGCGCGGGCATCCCGGTCGAAGCCTCCGCTGTGACGATCAACCGCTTCTGCTCGTCCGGTCTCCAGTCGATTGCCTTTGCGGCCGAGCGGATCATGTGCGGCTTTGCGCAGGCGGTCGTCGCCGGCGGCACCGAGTCGATGAGCATGGTGCCGATGGGCGGCAACAAGGTGGCCCCGAACCCGGCGCTCGTCGACAGCTACCCCGACGTGTATCTCAGCACCGGGCTGGTCGCCGAGAACCACGCACGGGAGAGCCGCATCTCGCGCGACGAGCAGGACGCGTTCGCGCTGCGCAGCCATCAGCGGGCGCTGGCCGCGATCGATGCGGGAAGGTTCAAGGAGGAAATCACGCCGGTCACCTTCCGCGTCGCGGTGCAGACGAACGGGCCTGGGACCCGCGAGGTGCGCGAGGTCACCGTCACGCAGGACGAGGGCCCGCGCCGAGACACCTCCGCCGAGGCGCTCGCGAAGCTCCTCCCTGTGTTTCACGTGTCGGGCACCGTCACCGCGGGCAACTCGTCGCAGACGAGCGACGGTGCGGCCGCGGTGCTGGTCACGTCGGCGGCACTGGCACAGGAACGCGGCCTGACGCCGCTGGCGCGGTTCGTCGGCTTCGCGACGGCCGGCGTGCCGCCGGAGCTGTTCGGCATCGGACCGGTGCCGGCGATCCGCAAGGCGCTGACGCTCACGGGCCTGTCGCTCGACGACATCGGTCTGGTCGAGCTCAACGAGGCGTTCGCCGCGCAGGTGCTCGCCTGTCTGCGCGAGTTGCCGATCGATCCCGATCGCCTCAATGTCGACGGCGGCGCGATCGCGCTGGGGCATCCGCTCGGCTGCACGGGCGCCAAGCTGACGACCACGCTTCTGCACGAGATGCGGCGCCGGCAGGTGCGCTACGGGATGGTGACGATGTGCGTCGGCGGCGGGATGGGCGCCGCGGGGATCTTCGAGCGGATGTAGGGCGACGCATGCGTCGCCCCTACGAGGGCATATATGGCAACGACCACGACAGTGCGGAAGGGCGGATCGTGGCTCCTCGAGGAGACCTCCGTGGATGACGTCTTCACGCCCGAGAAGCTGACGGAGGAGCACCGGCTCATCGCGCAGACGACCGAGGAGTTCGTCGCGCACGAGGTGCTGCCGATGCTCGAGCGGCTCGAAGCCAAGGACTGGGGCGCCGCGCGGTCGCTGCTCCGGCGGTGCGCCGAGCTGGGGCTGCTCGGCGTCAACGTCCCCGAGGAGTACGGCGGCGTCGCGCTCGACAAGGTGTCGTCGCTCATCGTCTCGGAGCGGATCGCGCCGGCGGCGTCGTTCGCGGCAAGCTTCGGCGCGCAGGCAAACCTCTGCATCCTGCCGATCGCGCTCTTCGGCACGCCCGCGCAGAAGCAGCAGTATCTGCCGCGGCTCGTCAGCGGCGAGCTGGTGGGCGCCTACGCGCTCAGCGAATCGGGCTCCGGCTCCGACGCGCTCGCCGCGCGCACGCGCGCCACACGCGGCCCCGACGGCGACTGGCGGCTCACCGGCGAGAAGATGTGGATCACCAACGGCGGCTTCGCCGACGTGATCATCGTCTTCGCGAAGGTCGATGGCGAGCACTTCACGGCCTTCATCGTCGAGAAGAGCTTCCCCGGCGTGAGCGCCGGCAAGGAAGAGCACAAGATGGGGCTGCACGGCTCCTCCACCACGCCCATCCTGCTGCAGGAGGCGCGCGTGCCGGCGGGGAACGTCCTCGGCGAGATCGGCAAAGGCCACAAGGTCGCACTCAACACGCTCAACTTCGGCCGCTTCAAGCTGGGGGGCATGAGCGTCGGCGGCTGCCGTACGGCGATCGGCGACGCTGTGCGCTACGCGGCCGAGCGCCGGCAGTTCGGACAGCCGATTGCGACCTTCGGCGCGATCAAGCACAAGCTCGGCGAGATGGTGGCGCGGACCTATGCGATGGAGAGCGTCGCGTATCGGACCGCGGGCCTCATCGAGGCCCACGTCGCGGCGAGCGACGGCGAGAACGGCGGGGCCGCGCAGGCGCTCGAGGAATATGCGATCGAGGCGTCGATCATCAAGGTGGGGGGCACGGAAGCGCTCAACTACGTGCTCGACGAGAACGTGCAGATCCACGGCGGCAACGGCTTCGTGAAGGACTACAGCGCCGAGCGGTACTACCGGGACGCGCGCGTCAATCGGATCTTCGAGGGCACCAACGAGATCAATCGCCTGCTGATTCCAGGCATGCTGGTGCGCCGCGGCCTCAAGGGCGAGCTGCCGCTCGTCGCGGCCGCCAGGGCGCTCCAGGACGAGCTCCTCTCGATTGGCGCGTCGGCGTCGGCCGTGCGGGTCGACGACCGCGGACCGCTCGAGGAAGAGGCGCGCATCGTCGCCGCCTTCAAGAAGGTCGCGCTCATCGTGCTCGGCACGGCCATGCAGACCTACGGGCAGAAGCTCACCGACGAGCAGGAGGTGCTCGGCTACACCGCCGACATCCTCATCGACACCTTCGCCGCCGAGAGCGCCGTGCTGCGCGCGCGCGCGGCGGCCGGACACGACCACGCGGAACTGCACCAGGCGGCGGCGACGGCGTTCGTGCACGATGCGGCGCTGCGCATCGAGCAGGCGGCGCGCAGCGCGCTCGCCGCCATGGCCGAGGGCGACACGCTGCGGACGCTGCTCGCCGCGCTGCGCCGCGTGCTCAAGCCGGCACCGGTCAACACCGTCGCGCTGCGGCGCCGACTGGCGGACGCCGTCGTCGCGCACGGGCGGTATATTCTTGGGTAATGCGCCCTTTCGCGCGACAGGCAGCGGCAATCGCGCTTGCGCTCGTGGCCGCGTGCACGTCGGGCCCGTCTGCCCCGGACGAGAGCGCGTACATCGACGGGCTGACGAAGGCGCGCGAGGCGAAGAACGAGCAGTTCCGTGACGCCTCCGATTCACCGGTCCCCAGGGAAAAGCGCGACGCGCTCCTGCCGCTGCCGTACTACCCGATCGATCCGAACTACGCCGTTCCCGCCGCGCTGAAGCTCGCCGACGAACGCCCCGTGTTCGAGATGCCGACCTCCACCGGCACGCTACGCCGCATGCAGCTCGTCGGCACGCTCGAGTTCACGCTGCAGGGTGAGCCGCGGAGCCTCGGCGCGTTCGTGCCCGAAGGCACGCAGCAGATCACGAGCCTGTTCGTGCCGTTCGCGGACCTCACGACCGGCACCGAGACGTACTCCGCGGGCCGCTACCTCGATATCGAGCCGACCAGCACCGGCTACTACACCCTCGACTTCAACCGCGCCTACAACCCGTATTGCGCCTATAACGCGGCCTACGAATGCCCGTTCCCGCCGCCGGCGAACCGGCTGAAGGTCGCGATCCACGCCGGCGAAAAAGCGCCCGGCGCATGATGTCCGCCCTCCAGGCGATCGTCCTCGATTTCGACGGAGTGATTGCCGACAGTGAGCCCCTGCACCTGCGCGCCTTCCAGCGGACGCTCGACGCCGAGGGACTGCCGCTCGATGCCGACGAGTACTACGCGCGCTATCTCGGATTTGACGACGTGGGGCTCGTGCGGGCGCTCGCATGCGACCGCGGCATCCCCATGAGCGACGCGCAGATCGACGCGATCGTCGCGCGCAAGGCGGCCGTGCTGCAGGCGCTGCTCGAGGGCGGCGACGTCCTCTTCCCCGGTGCCGCCGCATTCATACGCGCGGCGGCGGCGGAAGTGCCGCTGGCGATCGCGTCGGGCGCCCTGCGGCACGAGATCGTGAGCATTCTCGAAGCCGCCGGACTGGCACACCTCTTCGCCGTGATCGTCGCCTCGGGCGACACACCGGAGAGCAAGCCGTCTCCTGCGCCCTACGTGCTGGCGTTCGACCGCCTGCGCGCCCAGGCGGGACCCACGCTCGATCCACGCCGTTCGGTCGCGATCGAGGATTCGCGCTGGGGACTCGAATCGGCCCAGGGAGCCGGGTTACGCTGTGTAGGGGTGACGACCAGCTACCCTGCCGAGCAGCTGCCGGGCGCGGAGCTCGTCGTCGGCGGCCTGCACGATCTCACGATGCCGGCGCTCGATCGGCTGGTCGCCTCCACTCGCCATGCATAAAGAGCTGGTCGACGAACTGCTCGCCGCCTCGAACGCGCCCGGGACGGCGCTCGCGCACGCGGCGCTCGTGATCGCGCGCATCGAGTATCCGCGCCTCGATCCGGCGCCCTACCTGGAGCGGCTCGATGCCATGGGCGAGGCGGCGCGCCTTTCGATCGACCGCCACGTGGACGACAGCGGCGACAGCTCGCGGCTTTCGGCCATCGCGGGCCTGAATCGCTACCTGTTCGAGGACGAGCGGCTCGTGGGCAACCGCGAGCGGTACGAAGACCCCCGCAACAGCTGCCTCAACGAAGTACTCAACCGCCGGACGGGGATTCCGATTACACTGTCGGTGGTCTACATCGAGGTGGCGCGCCGGGCCGGTCTCCAGATAGAAGGGGTCAATTTCCCGGGCCATTTCCTCGTGCGACTGCCTGAGGACATGGGCGAAACTCAAGGGTGCGTCATCATCGATCCGTTCCACGGGGGCGCACTGCTGTCGGAGCGCGACTGCCGGCGCCTCCTGCAGAAGCACGTGGGGGCGGAGGTCGCCTTCAGCCGGTCGCTGCTGGCGCCCGCCACGCGGACCGAGATCATCGTCCGCATGCTGCTCAATCTGAAGCGCACCTACGTGCACATGCGGTCGTTTCGGCAGGCGCGCGACGTCACCGAGCTGCTCCTCGCGATGACGCCGTCGGCGCTCAGCGAGTTGCGCGACCGGGGCCTGCTCGCCTATCACCTGAACGACATGACGAGTGCGCTGCGCGACCTCCAGACCTACCTCAAGCTGACCAGCATGGGCGAGATGGACAAGGAAGCGCGCGAGGAGCACCAGCAGATCTGGGAGCGCGTCAAGACGCTTCGCCGCCGGATCGCGGGGCTGAACTGACGTGGGTCCGGCTCATCCATTCGTGCTCGGCCCCGTGTTTGCTGCGGGGGCAGTCAGGAGGCTCAGAATGCGTCGAACAGTCCTACTGGGCGTTATCGTGGCCGCGCTGGCGGTCATGGGATCGACGGCCGCTCAGGTTCCACAGTCGGATCTCCCGGGCGTGTACAGCTGCGACGGGAAGAACCCGGACGGCAGCGCGTACCACGGAGTGGTCGAGATCTCGAAAGTCCAGGACACTTTCCGCGTCCGGTGGACCATGGACGACGGCTCGATTCTGGGCGTCGGCATCTACAGCGGCGGCGTGTTCGCGGTGAGCTACTTCGGCGGCGCGCCGGCCGTGGCCGTCTACAAGGTGGACGGCAACAAACTCGTCGGCGAGTGGACGATGGGCGGCGCGGAAGGCGCCGTGTACGCCGAGACACTCACCAAGACGCCTGGCGCGCAGGTGCCGGCCCGGCCGCCCGCCGGCGGACCGCCGCCGCGTCCGCGCCGGCCCGCGAACCCGGAGAACGATCCGGCGCGCGGCTTCCAGTTGTAAATCGGCGTACATAGGCCGGGTTCCGCGGCGGGCGCACGCGAGCCGCCGCGGACCCGGCGCCCTCCATCACGCGCTGGCGATCTCCTGATAGAGGTAGGCCGACGCGATGATCCCGTTGTGGAAGTTGCCGAGATCGAGCTTCTCATTCGGGGCGTGCGAGTTCTCGTCGGGCAACCCCACCCCAAACAGCACGCTCGGCAGTCCCAGCTCCTCCTGAAACGTCGACACCACCGGAATCGATCCGCCCTCGCGGTTGAAGACGGGCGCCTTGCCGAAGCCCTGTTGAATCGCGCGGCCGGCCGCACGCACATACTTGTTGTCGAACTCGGTCATCCACGGTTTTCCGCCGTGCATCCGTGTCACCTTTAGTTCGACCGTGGGTGGGCACACCTTCTTCACGTACGCCTCGAAGCGCTCCGCAATCGTGTCGGGATTCTGATCCGGCACCAGCCGCATGCTCACCTTCGCCATCGCCACCGCGGGGAGCACCGTCTTCGCGCCTTCGCCGGTGAAGCCTGAGAGCAGCCCATTCACCTCGAACGTCGGCCGCGCCCAGACGCGCTCGAGCGTGGAGTAGCCCTTCTCGCCGAACAGCCGGGGCGCGCCGAGCTCTCTGCGATACCGCGTCTCGTTGAATGGCAGCTTGCGCCACTCCTCCCGCTCGGCCTCGCTCAGCGGCCGCACGTCGTCATAATAGCCGGGAATCTTCACGCGGCCCCCGCGGTCCTTCATCTGCGCTAGGATCTGCGCCAGCACGATCGCCGGATTCGCCACCGCGCCGCCGAACGAGCCGGAGTGCAGGTCGGTTTTCGTCCCGCGGACGTCGAGCTGAAAGTAGACGAGGCCGCGCAGGCCGTAGCAGATGGACGGAATGCCGCGATCGAACATCGGCGAGTCGGAGATCACGACGACGTCGGCGGCCAGCTGCTGTGTGTGC
>JACPCS010000121.1 GCA_016184455.1 Acidobacteriota bacterium | reverse complement strand
TCGGGCCCCAGATCTCAACTCAGAGGTGAGCGTATGCGTCGAGCGATCGTGGTCGGTGCTCTCCTGTTCGCCGCCGTGGCGGACGCGCAGCAGGGGCCCGCGCAGTACTCCCGCGAGTGGTATCAGCAGTTCAGCGGCGCCTACAGCGATCCCGTGGAGCCGTTCCGTATCGTCGGCACCATCCACTACGTCGGGGCCGCCAACATCGCCTCGTATCTCATCACGACGCCCGAGGGGCACATCCTCATCGACACCGGGATGAACGAGATGCACGACGTGATCAAGACCAACGTCGTGAAGCTCGGGTTCAAGGTCGAGGACATCAGGATCATGCTGTCGAGCCACGCACACTTCGATCACATCGAAGGACACGCGGCGATGCAGCGCGCGACCGGCGCCCAGGTGATGGCCATGCGGGGCGACGCCGAGGCGCTCGAGAGCGGCCACGACAACTCGGCGCTCGGCGCGCTCGGATGGGAGCCGGTGAAGGTCTCGCGCGTGCTCAGACACGGCGACACGGTCTCGCTCGGCGGAACCACCCTCCGGGCGCTGCACGCGCCGGGACACACGCAGGGCGCGACGACCTGGATCACGACCGTGGAGGACGCGGGCCAGAAGTACACGATGGCGTTTCTCGGCGGGACGACGCCGAACGGCGGCGTGCCGCTCTTCAACAACCCGCGCCACAAGAACGTGATCGAGGACACGCGGCGCACCTTCAAGACGCTCAGGGCCGAAAAGCAGCCCGACATCGTCCTGATCGGCCATCCGCAGGCGATGTTTGCCAAGGTGATCGATCGCCTCCGCAAAGGGGAGCGGCCGCATCCGCTGCTGAACGGCGCGGAGGTGTGGACCAAGGCGCTGGCGGCGCAGGAAGCGGGATTCGAGAAGCGCGTTGCCGAGGAGAAGGCCAAGCTGGGCAGCCGCTGACACGAAGGTTCGACGTGACGTCGAGACCGCCGTCCGGCAGCGGGGTCCCCAGCGCGCGGACGGTGGCAGGGCACCGACAACGCGGCCGGGATCGTCTACTGCGTGGCGCTCGTCAGCGGCGCCGGCGCAATCACGGCCTCGTCGACCGGGCCGGTCTTCACGGCCGGCTTGGTCCAGCGGATGACGCCGCGCACGTTGTCGGCGGCGGTGCCGGCCCGTGACAGCGTGATCGAGTACGTCTGCTCCTCCTTGGGCGCCATCTTCGCGACCTGCCACACCGCGACATTCGCCTTGAGCCCCGCGTCGGCGCGAACGCCCTGATAGCCGCTCCCCGTGGTGCCCACCACGCTGGCTCCAGCCGGGACGACGAGATTGATCGTCAGCTCCTCGGCGGTCAGGCCGCGGTTCGGCAGGCCGTGGTTCTCGATTGTCAGGGTGTAGGTGACCCCGTTGGTGCCAGTCACGCCCGCGCCGAGGCGGCCGGCGATGAACGGCCGATACCCGAGGTCGCGTGCGAACATCCAGATGTCCTGCAGCACCGACTCGGGCAGCCGCGAGGGCGCATAGTTCCCCATGCGGGCGCGCGCCGGCGGCTCTTCGCCGACCGTCTTCCAATGGGCGGCGATGAGCCTCGTATGGTCGTAGACCATGCGTTTGACCCACTCGAAATCGGCGGCGACCGCGCCCATGTTCTGGCGAAGGATGTCGAGCGTCGGCCCGTGGCACTGCGCGCACCCGTAGGCGGCGAGTGCCAGCTGCTGGCCGCGTGGGGCTCCGTCGGGTACCGTGAACCGCCACGGGCCCGGCTGCGCGCCCGGCGGCAGGCTGTCGAAGTAGGCGACGAGGTTGGCAATCTCCTGCTCGCTCACCTGCGACTCGACAAACGCGGGCATGATGCCCCACGGCTGGCGGACGGCGCGCCGGAACTGGGCGACGGTGAGATGCCGGCCCGCGAGATCGGGTCCGAAGCCGCCTTCGCCGCTCGTGCCATGGCAGTTCCGGCACATGGTTGCGGGCGACTCCCACAGCGCCTTACCCGCCGGGGCATTGCCAGTTTGGGCCGCGGCGCCGGCGGGAAGGAGCAGGACCAGCACGAAGGCGAAGAGCGAGGCGAGCAAGGTGTACATTCGTGCAACCCTCCTCATGGGGTGGCGCCTACTCTACACGGATTGGGACGGCGCCGTGAGCCTGGCGGTAGACTGAAGAACACGCGCCCGTAGCTCAGTTGGAGAGAGCACGAGACTTCTAATCTCGGGGCCGCTGGTTCGAGTCCAGCCGGGCGCGCCAAGATCCACGAAGCCGTAGAGTCCCGCGGCGTAGCCCGAAGCGACATGGACCTGCAGGCCACCGCGATTCGCTTCCTCAGCAGCCTCCCTGCTTTCAAGGACGTTGGCATTGTCCCCGTCCGGGCGGTCGCATCGCACTGCCGCCCGCTGTCGGTACGGTCCAGCGAGAGCATCTTCACCGAAGGCGACGCGTGTGACTCCGTCTTCATCCTGATCGACGGCCGCGTGAAGTGTTATCGGACAAGTCCGGACGGGCGCGTGCAGATCATGAAGATTTTTGAACGCGCCGGCGACATCTTTTGCGCGACGTCAGCCTTCACGACCGGTTCCTACATTGTGTCCGCTGAAGCAATGACAGACGCGAGCCTGTACGTCGTAGACGCCGCCACGATGAAACGTCTGTCACTCGAACAGCCGACGGTGGCATTGGCACTCGTCACCGCGGCCGGAGACCAGATGCAAAGCCTCGTCGGGCTCGCCGACGATCTCGCGTTGAAGACCGCAACGACCCGCGTCGCCAAGATCTTGTTGGAGCGCGCACACGCGCGAGGCCACGCTGTCGGAACGGAGATTCGGCTGCGACGCGACGACTTTCGCGAAGACGAGATTGCGTCGATGGTGGGCGCAGTTCGCGTGCATGTCTCTCGGAGCCTCAAAGCCCTGACTGACATGAACGCCATCGCCCTCGAGCGCGACATGATCCGGATTTCCGACGTCAAGATTCTCGAGCGGTTCCTCGACACTGCATCCGCAGACAGAGACTAGTAGCCGGTCACTCTTCTAGCCCCTTACCCCACCAGCTCCGTCCATTGAAACATTTGTGACAGACGGGCTCGCCTGCCATGCGTAGAGTGAACGCTCGCCGATACCCGGCCGAAATCTCAGGCGGCGAACGACAAAGAGTGGCCATCGCGCGCGCGCTCGCCAATGACCCGCTGATCGTATTGGCCGACGAGCCGACGGCGTCGCTCGATACCGAACGCGGTCAGAGCGTAATGGACTATCTGCGACGACTCGCCCACGAAAGAGGATCTGCCGTCATCACCGTGACGCACGACGAGCGGATGATCAGAGCGTGTGATCGTGTCGGCAGAGTCCGGGATGGCAGGCTCCTCGACGCATCGGTGCAGCGAATGATTCCAGCGCAAGAGTCAGGAGATCCAAGATGGCTACGCAGATCAGGTGTGCCGAACTGATGCCCGGATGCAGATGCACGTTCGTCCTCATCGGGGAGAATGTCGACGAACTCATTGCTGTCGCGACCGGGCATGCCGTAAGCGATCACGGAATGCCCGCGATTCCTCCGGCCATGATCGCGAAACTCCGGGGGCTCACCGAGGATCGTGATCCGTCGAAGTGCCTGCCCCGGCAACGGTCCGCATGAGGAACAGATCGCTGATCAGGTTGGCGCGCTCGCGCATAGCGCAGACGGTCGCTCGCCGTCACCATGGTCCTCGACATGACGTTCATCGGTGATGATACCGAACCGAGGATCCTGATGTTTCGCGCACCCCTCCGAGTGAACAAAGGACCCTAAGCCTACGCGTTCTACTCGAATCCGTTCGCGAAACGTGAGATTCTCCTCCGAGAGTTGGCGTGGGCGTCTAACCGGCGCGACTTCTAATCTCGGGGCCGCTGGTTCGAGTCCAGCCGGGCGCGCCACCTCTCATTGCCGAACGTCACCGCTCGGAACACAGCAACGAAGCGTGGCGAATCAAAACCGACGAATTCAGCGGCAGATTAAGATGTCCATCAAGAAGCCGAAGGCAGGCGCGACCGGGAAACCCGCTTCCCGGCCGACATCCACGAAGGGGAGAAGGTCGACGCGGGCGCGTTCAAGGCGCTCACGAAGGCCGCGGTGGCCCAGAATGGCCCGCCGGCGAAGAAACGGTAGACCCTGAGGTTCTCATGCAGGGCCCCTCGATTCGTCGGGCCGTTTTCGGGCGGACATCGACGGTTTTGGGTCGGACGCGGGCGCTTTGGCCCGCGGCCCTGTCAATCGCCTTTGCGGCGGCCTTCTGCTGGCCGTTGTTCGGTCACTTTGGCGAGCTCGGCGTCGCCTTCGACTGGGATCAGCACCAGCTCTATCACTGGGTGCCCTACGAGACGGTCCGCACCTACGGGCAGATTCCTCTCTGGAATCCGTTCGAGTGCGGGGGGATGCCGATGCTTGCCAACCCCCAGTCGCGGTGGTGGTCGCCGTTCTTCCTGCTACACCTCTGGCTCGGCCCCGCGCGCGCGATGCATATCGAGATCGTGGCCCACATCGCGCTGGCCTGGCTCGGGGCGTTCGTGCTCGGTCGGGCGTACGGCCTGTCGAGGCTCGCCGCGATGGCCCCCGCGATCGTCTTTGCGGGATGCTCGTCCTTCTATCTCCACGTCGGTGAAGGCCACACGGGATGGTTGGCGTACGCGTACATGCCGTGGATCCTGGCGGCCGTTGCTCTGGGCCGTCCGTTCATCGCAGGTCTGCTGCTGGCGCTGGCGATCGGAGAAGGCGGCACGTACGCCGTGCCCCACACGATTCTGGTCCTTGGCGTGCTCGCGCTGTACCACGCGGTCACCGAGAGGTCCACTCGACCGCTGGTCGACCTCGCTTGTGCGGGCGCGGTCGCCGTGGGCCTGGCCGCACCGAAGCTGCTGCTCGTGCAGGATCTGATGAGCCGCCTGCCTCGGCTCATCGAGTCGACCGAGAGCACGAGCCTCTTCTTGCTGATCGAAGGGTTGTTCTCCCACGTCCAGGATCTCGCGATCGACGTCGGCGGACGACCCTACCGTTTTCACGAGTACGGGGCCTACATCAGTCCGATTGCATTCGCCGCCGCCCTCATCGGCATCGTGCGTCAGCGACGCTGGTCCATGCCTTGGATGCTGGTCGCCGCCGGGGGACTGGTGCTCGGTCTCGGGTATACGTTCGGAGGCGAGCACTCACCGTGGGCGCTGCTGCATCGACTGCCGATCTTCGACTCGCAGCGCGTGCCGTCGCGCTTCATGCTCCCCGCGGTGCTGGCGTTCGGCATGCTCGCCGGACGTGGCGTCGATGCGCTGCTGCCGAGACTGGGCCGCGATGCGCTCACCGCCCTGCTCGTCATCGCCGCGATCGATGCGGCAATGGTCGGGCCCATCAACCTGCGCTACGTCTTCGACGGATCGGTTACGGCGCGTCCGCGCGCGCAGAGCTTCGTGCAATACCGAGACGAATCGACGGCGACGATGTACACGCTCGCGCGGGCCAACATGGGTGCGCTCACCTGTTACGAGCCGCTCGATCCTGAGCCGGTGCCTGCCGGCATGAATGAGCCGGACTATCGCGGTGAACAGTACCTTCTCGAGGGTGGCACAGTCTCGCTCGTGGAGTGGACGCCGAACCGGCTGGTGTTCGACGTCGCGTCGGACGGCCCGAACGTGCTCGTCGTCAACCAGAATCACGACCCCTCGTGGCGCGTGGTGTCCGGGCGCGGTGAGGTCACGGCGTATCAGGGGCTGCTTGCCGTGCGCGTGCCGGCCGGAGCCGCTCGGCTCGTGCTCGCCCACCAGAGCCAGTGGTTCATCCCCGGCGTGGTACTTGCGATAACGACCCTGTTCGTTGCCGGCCCAACGGCGCTCGGTCGTCGACCGCGTCCTCTTCGGACATCGGCGAATCGGTCGCCACGGGGTGCGTCCGGAACGGCGTTCCGTGGGTCACGGGGCTGACTGCGTGATGCGACTCGGATTCGCGGCGCGGGTTGCGGCCGTGTTCGCGGGTGCCGCGGGAATATCCGTCACCATCAGCTGCACGAATGCATCACGATCTGCCGTCGCGAACGCCCGGTTGAACCGGCGTTCGAACCCGATGGTCGAGGCCGGCTTGCCGCTCAGACGGCGGCCACACACCGACCCGGCAAAGGCGCCGGGCCACACTTCCACGTGATCCGGCAACGATCGCAGTCGAGCCGCGCTGTCAAGGTTCGGTATAGCATTGGGCCCGTTCCACACGGACACGCGGGATACCCCGAACGAGAGGAGGATGCGCACATGGAGCAGATCATCGGCCGGCTGCTGCAGGACTACGAACGCGGAAAGATGACCCGTCGTGTGCTCATTCAGACCCTGACGCTCGCGGCAACGGCCGCCTCCACCGTGGCCACGGTCGAAGCGGCGCCCGCCAATGCCGTCTCGATCAACCACGTGTCGATGCAGGTGGCCGACGACCGGCGGACGCGCGACTTCTACGCAGGTCTCTTCGGGATGCAGGTGACCGAAGACGACGGCAAGACGCAGTGCCGCCTGACGTTCGGCGACCACATCCTGATTCCGCGCAACGCCAGCAGCCGACCCGGCGGCCGGACCGGGATCGATCACATCGCGTATACGCTCGCCAACTGGGACACCGACAAGAGCGTCAGGCCGGCGATGGAGGCGGAGCTGAAGCGGCGCGGCTTGAAGATTCGCGCGACGGAGAACAGCCTGCACGTCCAGGATCCAGACGGATTCGAGGTGCAGATGGGCGGGAAGAGACAGTAGGCGAAGCGCGGGGCTGCGGCCGGTCGCATGGCAGGGCGCTTCTCCGAGTCCGGGTCGCGCGTTCAAGTCCCGCCGGGCGCGCGATCCATGTTCCCGAACGCGGGCTGGATACGGCTGCTGGTGCCAGCAGCGCTGTCAATCGTGTTCGCGGCGGCGTTCTGCTGGCCGCTCTTGGAGCACTTCGGTGAGCTCGGCGTCGCCTCCGACTGGGACGAGCATCAGCTCTATCACTGGGTGCCGTACGAGACGGTCCGGAGCTACGGGCAGATTCCTCTCTGGAATCCGTTCGAGTGCGGCGGCATGCCGATGCTCGCCAACCCCCAGTCGCGGTGGTTGTCGCCATTCTTTCTGCTGCACCTCTGGCTCGGTCCTGCGCGGGCGATGCACATCGAGATCGTGGCGCACATCGCGCTGGCCTGGCTCGGCGCGTTCGTGCTCGGCCGCGTGTACGGTGTGTCGAGGCTGGCCGCGATGGCGCCTGCGGTGGTGTTTGCGGGGTGCTCGTCGTTCTATCTCCACCTCGGGGAGGGCCACACGCACTGGCTCCCCTACGCGTACATGCCCTGGATCGTGGCGGCGACCACGGTCAGGCGTCCGTTCGTTGCGGGCATGCTGCTGGCGGTCGCGATAGGTGAAGGCGGAATCTATGCGGTCCCCCACACGCTGGTGGTGCTCGGAGTACTCGCGTTGCACCGCAGCATCACCGAGCGATCCACGCTGCCGATGATTCATCTCGCGGTTGCCGCGCTGGCGGCGGCCTGTCTCGCCGCACCGAAGCTGCTTCCGATGTTGAATCTGCTGGAGGACCGGCCGCGGCTCACGCAGTCGGCCGAGCGCATGGATCTGTCGTTGTTGGGTGAGGCCTTGTTCGCGCGCACGCAGGACCTCGATGCCGACCGCGGGACCAGGCCCTACGGGTTTCACGAGTACGGCGCGTACGTCAGCCCCGTTGCGCTCGCCATCGCGATCGCCGGCGTCCTGCGTCAGCGACGCGCGTCCGTCCCGTGGGTGCTCGTCGCCGCGGTGGCACTGATGCTTGCCTTCGGGCACACGCTGGGAGGGAGCTACTCACCGTGGGCCTTGCTGCATCGGCTGCCGATCATCGACTCACAGCACGTGCCGTCGCGCTTCCTCCTCACGACGGTGCTCGCGTTCGGGATGCTCGCCGGGCGGGGCGTCGACGCGCTCGCCCCGATGCTGGGCCGTGGCACGCTCGCGGCGCTGCTTGTGACCGCCGCGATCGACGCGGGGGTCGTCGGCACGTTCAACCTGGGCTATGCCCACGAGCGGCCCGTCGTCGACCGCCCGCGGGCGCAGACCTTCGTCCAGTTCCGCGACGAGTCGAACAAAACGATGTATGCCCTCGCTCGAGCCAACATGGGTGCGCTCAATTGTTACGAGCCGCTCGACCCCGACACGTCGGCTGTTGGCATCAACGAGCCGCACTACCGCGGTGAGCAGCTCCTCCTCGAGCGTGGCACGGTCTCGCTGGTGGAGTGGACGCCGAACCGGCTCGTGTTCGACGTCGCCTCCGACGGCCCGAACGTGCTCGTCGTGAATCAGAATCACGATCCATTGTGGCGCGCGGCGTCGGGACGCGGTGAGGTGATGGCGCATGAGGGATTGCTCGCCGTACGCGTTCCAGCCGGATCGACTCGACTCGTGCTCGTCTACCAGAGCACGTGGTTCATCGCTGGTGTGGCACTGGCGCTTGCGGCGCTGCTCGTGGCTGGCGCAACCGCGCTCTCCCGTCGACTGCTCACCCGTTCTCCGCTTCGCTGACCTTTTCGAACCACTCCGTCGTCGTGTCGATGTTCAGCGCCAGATGGGTCATCGGCCCGTCGGGCGTCGCGCCGTGCCAGTGGCGTTCGCCGGGCTCGATGCGGACAGCGCCGCCCGCCGCAACTTCCTGGATCGGTTCACCCGCCTTCTGGATGCGACAGCGTCCTTCGATGACGAGCAGCACCTGCACGCCCGTGTGCGCGTGCCAGGCCGTCCGCGCCGACGGCTGAAAGGTGACGCGATAGACGTTGACGGGCGGCTGTTCGGCCACGCCATCGAGGCGCGCCATGGTGGCGGCACCCGTGAAGTGCTTCGTGTCGACGGGGGCAGAGGGGTGGTCAGCTGCAGGAAAGAGCCTCATGGCAGCGCCGATTCTCGCACGGTTGGCCGAGCGCCTGTGCATCACGCGACGGTGAAGGGAGCGCGAACCCCGCATCGCTCAGACGTCGATTAGGGGAACTGACCAGCGTCGCGTGCACGGTTCTGAAAATCTTTTTTGTTGGCGCGTCACATTCTGCTTGACAACGTCGTCAGGACTCTCTAGATTCTCCGACGCTGCGCACGCCGTAAGGTGACGAGCGAGCTTCGCGGGTCCGGAATGTGACGCGGAGGCGTCGGCGATGTGGGGTGGTTCTTCGAAAGAAGAGACACCGCATGATCGCAGACATCGATGCGCCCGTTCCGAGGAAGAGCACGCGACGTTTCTCGTTCAGTAAGGTGCGAAGCGTGAGTGGCCGGCGATCGTGCGCAAGCATGAACGCGGGTCTCAGGCGCGACGCGGCTTGTTGACCGAGAAGTGAAGCGTGTTTGGAACGGGAGACGCGCAAGCGTCTTCGACCAGCAGGCTGCCGGCCGCCTTCGGCGTGCGTCGCCTTTGTACGGCTTTTCCTTCCTCAGAACAGTGTTCCTGGCGCACAAGGCCACTCCTGCCACAATTCACACACGACACCCAGTCAGACATGTTTCTACGGCTGAGGTAGGTCGGGAATCGTAGGCGCGAATGTGACGCCTGTCAACAGATGGCGTTATCCCTTCTCCCCAGCCATTCGCGGCTGCCACTATCTCCGCGAATGGCCCGCGTGAAGGACGCCGCCGACCGTGTCCACGAGGTACGCCGGCTGGCCGTGAGCGGGTGCCCATGCGGCCGCCCCCTGCAGACACGCGGTGACGCCCGCGCGCTCATCATCGGAGAGCACCACGACCGGGGGGAGCCGGCCGCTCGGATGGCTGTGGAGCATCTCGAACGTCGACGCGTCCGCCACCACGAGCCTCGCGTAAGCCAGGTCGACCGGGCCCGGGCACGCGGAGAGCACGCGGACGTGGTAGCCAGCCTCACGGAGCGCGACTTCGTGTTGGAGCCGCGTGTACGACTCGACTTCGATCAGCAGGACCGGTGAGTGGTTCTCCGACGCTTTGGGGCCTTCGACCGGCATTCACGCGTGCACAGAGCACACGGCGTGCCTATCCTGCCGAGAAAACCCTAAAGGCCGGGCTTCGAGCCCGTGTCCGCCGCTCAGCTCACCCGGTTTTGACCCATAATGGGCCGGCATCTGGCCGCTCGCCGGCCCCGGATCATCAGCACAACACGGAGGGAGTTATGGCAACACGACTGTGGCTGTCATTGAGCCTCGCGGCGCTGACGGCAGCGTCGGCCCCGGCCCAGGACGCGCGCAGTGCCCTGCAGGCGGCGGCCAAGGCGATGGGTGTCGAGAACATGCGGTCCATCCAGTACACCGGCACCGGCTGGCAGGGGATGGTGGGGCAGAACGTCGCGCCGGATCAGGACTGGCCGCGCGTCGATCTGACGAGCTACACGCGGACGATCGACTTCGACACGATGTCGTCACGTGAAGAGTACGTGCGCGCGCAGGGGAACAACCCGCCGCGCGGCGGCGGTGCAGGGTTTCCGTTCCTGACCCCGCAGAAGGTAGTCAACTTCGTCAGCGGGAATGTCGCCTGGACGCTCAACGCGCAGGGGCAGCCGGTCGCGCAGCCCGACGCGGCAGAGCTTCGGCAGATCGAGGTCCTCACCACGCCGTACGGGTTCCTGAAAGGCGCGATGGCGCCCGGGGCCAATCCAACCATGGCGACCAGGCGCGAGTACGACCAGCGCGTCACGGTGGTCTCATTCGTCGCGCTCGGCAAGTACCGCATCAACGGCACCATCAACGCGCAGAACATGGTCCAGCGTGTGCAGACCTGGATCCCCAACCCGGTGGTCGGCGACCTCTATTACGAGAACGTCTACACCAACTACCACAACGTCAACGGCGTGCAGGTGCCGCGCTTCCACCAGCACCAGGACTACGACGACGGCGGCAGCCTGCCGAACGTGAGCGGCGGCGACCACGCGTTCGGGCTCGAGACGATCAGCGACGTGCGGCTCAACGTGCCGAACGCGGCCGTGACCGCGCCCGATGCGGTCCGGACGGCGAAGCCGCAGCCGGTGCGCGTCGAGACGCAGAAGCTCGGCGAGGGGCTGTATCTGCTGGCGGGGGGCAGCCACAACAGCGTGGCGGTGGAATTCACCGACCACGTCGCCGTCATCGAGGCGCCGCTCAACGAGGAGCGATCGCTCGCGGTCATCGAGCAGGTCTACACGCTGATGCCGAACAAGCCGATTCGCTACGTGGTGAACACGCATCACCACTGGGATCACCTGGGCGGCATCCGGACCTACGTCCACGAGGGCGCGACCGTGATCACGCACGAAGGCAACAAGCCGTATTACCAGGAAGTGCTCCGCGCCAGGCCGTGGGTGCTGCAGCCGGATCGGTTCGCGCTGCACCCGCCCGAGGAGTGGTCGGAGGGCTACATCTTCGAGACCGTGCGCGAGAAGTACGCGTTGACCGACGGGTCGCGCACCGTGGAGCTGCACAGCATCCAGGGGCTCGCGCACGCGGTCGGGATGCTCATCGCGTACATCCCGCGCGAGAAGATCGTCGTGCAGGCGGATCTCTATAACCCGGCGGCTGCGGCGCCGAACGCCAGCAACCGGACGTTCCAGCAGAATCTGCGGCGGCTGCGGCTCGACGTCGCGACCATCGTCGGGATCCACGGCCCCCCCGCGCCGATGGCGCAGTTCCAGGGGTTTGTCACGAAGACGCAATAGCGTTCCGGTCCGGCTTTAGCCGCACCGGCAAGGAGGTCTCAGATGCGGGTCATCCTCCTCGTTCTCGTCGCGGCGATCGGCCTGCAGCTCGCGCCGCTCGCCGCCGGCGAGTCGCTCCTGGCGGGCAAGGTGGTCTCGTCGTCCGGCCAGGCGCTCGCGGGCATCCCTGTCCGGGCGCATCGTGAGAACGGCACCATCACCGTGAACGTCTACACGAACAGCCGGGGCGAATACGCCGTGCCCGGCTGGTCGGCGCTCACGCCCGGCAGTCACACCGTATCGATCGAGCTGCCCGACTTCGACCGCGCCACACAGACGGCCACGCTGACGGCGGGCAAGACGACACGCGTCGACTTCACGCTGCGCCCGCGGCAGCCGACCCTGGAGGACGCTACCGCAGCGGAGATCGTGGCGGCGCTCCCCGGCACCGACGAGCAGAAGCATCTGGTCATCCAGTGCGACAACTGCCACTCGCTGCAGTTCGCGCTGCGGACGGGCCGGACGAAAGAGCAGTGGATGCAGATCATCCGCCGCATGGCGGGCGAGCGCGCCGTCTCACGCGAGACGCCGGGCACGCGGGCGTTCGGCCAGAAGCAGTACGTCGAGCCGCTCGCGGAGTATCTCGCGTCGATCCGCGGTCCGGGGGCGACCGGGCCGCTTCCGTTCACCCTGCGGGCGCGGCCGACCGGCGATGCAGTGGCGGCGCTCGTGGTGACGGAGTACGGCATACCGCGTGCGGGGCACCGCGACCTGACCATCCTGCGCGGCGATCGCCGGTTCGCGTGGCCGCACGACATCCTGCTCGATTCGAAGAGCTCGTACGCGTACTACACGGATCACTTCACGTTCACGCTCGGGCGGCTCGATCGTACGACCGGTGAGGTGAAGGAGTTCCCGTACAGCCTGTTGTCTGGCATGGGACGCGAAGAGGGCGGGCCGATCGCGGCGGCGCAGCTCCGCGCCGGCAATCCCGGCGGCGGCGCGCACGACATCGCCTGGGATCCCGACGGCAACGTCGTGATCGGCATGGGCGGCGGCACGGTGCGGTTCAACCCGCGCTCCGGCGAGTTCACGCCGTGGTCGTCGGGCAGCAACATGTTCGGCATCGATCCGCGCGGCCGCGTGTGGTTCCTCGACAAGGGGCTGCACGCGCTCGACCTGAAGACCGGCCAGGTGGCGCACTACACAGTGCCCGAGGGCACCGATGACGACACCTACGATATGGAGACCGACGCGAAGGGCCGGTCGATCATGAATCTGTGGCGGCTCGGGAAGGTCGGCCTCTTCGATCCGGCGACGGAACGCTGGGAGACCTATCCGACGCCGACGCCGGGCTCCGGTCCGCGCCGCGGCGAGATCGACGCGCGCGGGCGCGCGTGGATGACGCTCTACTGGGCGGGCCGTGTGGCGATGTTCGATCCCGACACGCGCGAAGTGAAGGAGTTCCCGCTCATCCCGGGGCACGCCGCGTACACGCCGCCGTTCCCGTCCCCGTACAGCCTGGCGGTCGACGACAGGCATCAGATTGTCTGGACGAACGACTTCAACAGCAGCCGCATCTACCGGCTCGACGCGCGCAGCGGGCGCTCGACGGAGTTCGTCATGCCCGAGCCCTACGAGATTCGCGATCTGACGGTGGATGAGAATGCGGAACGGCCGACGGTCTGGATTCCGGTCTACAGACCGCCGGCCAAGATGGTGAAGATTGAGGGAGCGCCGGGGCTTTAGCCCCGGCGTCGTTCTACTTCGCCAGCGGGTCGGGGCGCAGCTGGAACCTGATCACCTTGCTGGTCGTCCCCGGCCCGGTCTCCATGTGGAACGGCGTGCGCGTGCTGATCGTCGTCCAGAGCCCGCGTCCCTTCCACCCGGCGTTCGGGTCGTCGATGCGGCCGTCGAGCCACTTCGTGTAGAAACCGGTCGGGTAGGGCACGCGCAGCACCACCCACTTGCCGTCCTTCAGCACCAGCAGCCCTTCCGCCGCGTTGCCGGTGTTGATTGGGACGTTGCGGCCCAGGCCCAGCGTGTCGAACTGATCGACCCAGGTGAAATAGCTCGCCTCGACGCTGCCGGAATCCGTTGCGCCCTGGAACTGCGGGAGCGGCTCCGCATAGAGGGTCCATCCTTCGGCGCAGTGCTGCCCGGTGGCTTTCGGTCCGTTCAGCGGCTCCTTGCACTTGCGCCGATCGAAGCTGGCGAGATGCCCGCTGGCGAGCGCCAGCCAGGCGACGCCGTTGCGATCGATGTCGAAGCCGCGCGGCGAGTATCCTTCGCGGGGCACACCTGCCGCGGTGAGCGGCGGTTGAAACACTTCGGCGATCGCCGTCTCCGGCGGATTCGCACCGGGGGTGAGGCGCACCACCGCGCCCGGCATTCCAAGGACGGTGCCCCAGACGGATCCATCCGGCGCAGGCGACACCCCATAGAATGCGCCGCCAAGGCGCTTGTCCTTCGTCGGATCGAGCGGCGCATCGGGCTCGACATACGCGTCACGCCGGCCGTTGCCGTTGGTGTCGAGGATGAGCGCGGTCCAGCCCTGCGACTTCACCTCGTCGCCCGTCTCGTCGAACATCTTCGTGTTGAGCCAGCCGACGACCTGTCCGCCTCCGCTCGTCCAGAGCGTGCGGTTGGCGTCTTCGGCGAACATCAGGTGATGCGTGCCGAAGCAGGTGCTGATGTGCGTCAGCTTCTGCGTCTTCGGGTCCCACACGGCGAGATGCCGGCCCGAGTTGTTGATCGGGAACGCCTTGGCCGACGGATGGCTCGATCCCTCGCGGCAGAACTCCGGGTTCGCGGGCGGCCGGACCGCCGACGTGATCCACACGCGTCCCTGCTCGTCCATCATCGGGTTGTGGACGTTGTTCTTGCTCGTCCAGATCACCTCTTCGCCCCAGTACGGCGATGGCTGCGGCATCTTGGGCGAGGAGGCGGGCGGTGTGTTCGGGTCGCGGACGGTCAGCTTCACCTGGCTCGCCCGGTGGCTGCGCGGGTCGAGTACCGGCAGGTAGTCCGCGCTCGCCTCGAGCGAGCCGTACACCGGGCCGTTGGCGTTGATGCGCGGATTGCGTCGATCGGTCGACACCAGGTCATGCAGGTACGCCTTCGGATCGGCCCAGTCCCACTGCGTGATGACGACGTTGCGCTCGAGGCCTTGCGGCCGCGGCGGCGCCGACGGCACCTCGCCGGCGGCAATGCGATCCGTCCAGTCGCCGAACATCGCCAGCGCCCGCCGGCGTCCCATCTGATCGATGCCGTTGAGCATCTGGCTGCCGGCCTGTCCGGATTGCACCCGACGCTCCCACGCGGCCGCCCCCGACGTGAATTTACCGAGCGCGGCGGGCAGGGTACGCGTCCCCTTCGTGCCGAGCTGATGGCACGTCGTGCAGCCGCCTGATTTCATCATCCGGATCCAGTCGGCCTGCGATCGCATGTTCGGCGAGATGCCGTTGCCCTCGGGCCCAGTACCCGGAAATTCACTCTTCCCGGGCACGCGCGCGAGCGAGTACCAGTAGCCAGCCGGGTAATACTCGGCGGCCGCGCGCGGGTTGGGCGCCGGAACTGCAGTCAAGTTCAATGTTCGACCGGGCGCCGACTGCACCTTTGGCGAGTCGACCAGGCCGTACCCGCGCACCCAGACGTTGTAGTTCGCCTTCGGCAGGTCTGGGATGAGATACCGCCCCTGGTCGTCGGTGACGACGATGCGGCTGAACTTGGTGGGCAGGCTGGTCGTCTCGGCAATGACCCAGACGCCCGCTTCCGGTCCGCGCGGGCCCCGGACCACACCACCGATGTCGTCAGCATCGACGGCGACCGCAACCTGCTGGGCGCTGATCGGTGCCGGCGACGTGATCCACAGGGCGCCAAGGATGACTGCCGCTAGCAATGCCAGAGTCAGAGCTCTGTTCGTCATGCTCGACCTCCGAGCGGGGTCCCCAACGCGCGGATTGTGCGCGTTGGGGTACGTTCCCGCGGATGCTGCGACGATACGACCCGGGCGGGGATTTGGTCAAATGGAATGTTGCGCTACACTGCCCGCGCTAGCCGGTAGCTGGTAGCTGGTAGCCGGTAGCCGGTAGCCGGTAGGCCGTAGCTGGTAGCAATTGCTGAACGTGCAACAGGCTACCGGCTACCAGCTACCGGCTAGTCGAATGGGAGTGTGCAGCATGGCGTTGGCGGCGCGCCTGTGGCTCGGAATCGGGATCGTCGTGCTGAGTGTGTTGGGCGTCGGCGTCCTCGACGCCGCGGCGCAGGGCCCGGCGCTTCGCGTTGAAAATTTCTATCCGCACCAGGCGCCTCCAGGGCAGACGACGCGGTTCACGCTCGTGGTGACGAGCCGCGATGCCCTGCAGGGTGCTGTCGTGACGCCGCCCGATGGCGTCACGGTCGTTGACGCCCGGCAGTTGGGCGGCTTCCAGGGCAACGTCAGCTGGGCGGAAGTTCGCCTCCAGGTGGCGCGCGACGCGGCGCCCGGTCCACGCACGCTCGTGCTGGAGCTGCCGTCCGGCCGCACCGCGCCGGTCACGATCACGATTCCCACCCACGCGCCGAGCATCGCCGATCTGCGCACGGGGCCCGGTGCCGCCGGCGGCATCGATGTGCAGCTGAACGCGACCGACGCGTCTGCCGATCTCGGTGAGCTGCCGCACGTCTGGTTCGTGATCGGCTGCAAGGGTGAGCCGCTCCGTGGCGTGGTCCGCGGCCGCACTGAGGCACCCGCGAACGGGCAGACCGTCGTCCGCGCGAACCTGCCGCGGCCGCCTTCGCCTCCGGCTTCGGCGGGCGCGTGCGACCTTGCAGTGCGCGTCACCGACACGAACGGCACCGACAGCAACACCCTGCAGACGGTGGTCTCCGTGCCCGCGTCCGCGCAGGCGTCGTGGCCGCCCCGTTCGGCGAGCGTGGCGCCGGTGGACGGCGGCGGCGACTGGCTGGAGTTCACGAGCCTCGAGGAGCGCTTCACCGCGGTCTTTCCCGGCAAGCCGACCGTGACCGAGACGCCGTGGCTCACGCAGTTCGGCGCCGTGCTCCCGGCGCGCGTGTACAGCGTGACGCAGGGGCAGAGCCGCTACACGATCACCGTCGTCGACTATCGGCCGGTCGAGCGCGTGCAGGTGGAGAAGGCGCGCGCGTGTCCCGAGGGCGCCAACACGTGCCAGGGCATTCCCGACTGGGGGATCGGCTACTGGAAGAACGACATTCGCGGCGCCATCGTCTACGCCGTGTCGAAGTTCCTGATGCGCGAGGTCGCGATCACGTCGATCATCTGGAATGGGGTCGCGCTCGTGCAGGGGCAGGCGCTGCAGCTGACGAACGAGGCCGACAAGTCGCAGATTTTCGTCGGCGTCTACATGCACGACAACCGGCTGGTCATCGTCGAGGCGACGGTGCCGGCGGCGTATCCCGCGCCGGTGTACTTCACGGAGTCGATCGGCTGGATCGACGACCGCGGGCGGGCGGTCCGGTATCAGACGATCTATGTCAACATGCCGGACGTGCCGAAGCCCAACCCCCGCTGAAAGGAGACTGCTGATGAGGATGCGCGTTCGGGTCGCGGCTCTGCTCGTGCTGGCCGCCGCCCTGGTCGGCCGTCCCGTGCTGGCGCACCACAGCGTGCCGGGGACCTTTGAGGTCAACAAGACGACCGTCATCAAGGGCACGATCTCGAAGATCGACTGGATCAACCCCCACATCTATATCTACGTCGACGTGAAGGACCGGACCGGGGCGGTGACCACCTACAAGGTGGAGACGCTGCCGACCAATCACATGCGCCGGGCCGGCGTCACGCGCGCGGACATCTGGGAGGGCGCCAAGGCGGGCGACGTGACTATCCACATGTATCCCGCGCTCAAGAACCCGGCGGCGGGGTTTCTGTTGAGGATTACGTTCGCCGAGGGCCATTTCTTCCATCTGTTCGGCGAGGACAAGGAAATTGCCCGCGCCTCGAACTAGGCGCGTTCATGAAGGAGCGTTGACGATGAAGCGGCATGTATCGGGTCTCATCCTCCTCGCATTCGTCGCCGGCACGGCGGTGACCGCCCTTGCCGCCCAGACCGCCAAGCCGACGCCGAGAACGCCGGACGGGCGTCCGGATCTCTCGGGCGTGTGGTATCGCCGTGTGGCCGGCCCGGTGACCGAGCGCGTCGGCAAATCCATCGTCCGCGTGGCGGGTAACCCGACGGTGCCCGACCGCTACGATCCCGGCCGGCCGAAGTACAAGCCGGAGTTCCTCGCCCGCGTGAAGGAGATGACCGACGATCAGATCAACGTCGATCCGTCGTTCCACTGCGGCCCGCCGGGAATCGTGCGCATCGGGCCGCCGCAGCGCATCGTCCAGACGCCGCGCGAGGTCGTGATCCTCTACGACGACCTGAACGGCAGCTTCTTCCGCGTGATTCCGACCGACGGACGGACGCATCGCACCGGTGTCGAGCCCTCGTCGCTCGGAGATTCGGTGGGCCGCTGGGAAGGCGACACGCTGGTCATCGAAGTCCGGAACATTCTCGACAGCACGTGGCTCGGCGACAACGGGATGTTCCACACCGAAAACACGAAGGTCACCGAGCGGCTGACGCGAAAGGGCGACACGCTCATGTGGGAGGCCGTCGTTGAAGATTCCGAGGTGTTCGTCGAGCCGTGGAAAGTGGCGCCGCGGACGCTCACGCTCGTGCCGAACGCCGAGATCGAGGAAGCGGCGTTCTGCGAAGACCGCGGTGCTGATGATCGCGTGACGAAGGACTACCACGGCAACGTGCGGTAATGGCATGTTCGAGCGTGGCGGCCGGCTTCAGCCGGCCCAGAGTTCCGTGATGCAGCGTCGTCGGCTGGGGTCGTCGGGACCGTCCGTCTCCGCCCTCGGACTCGGCTGCATGGGCATGTCCGAGTTCTACGGGCCGGCCGACGACGCGCGCTCCATCGCGACCATCCATCGCGCGCTCGATCTCGGCATCAACTTCCTGGATACCTCCAACGCGTACGGCCCCTTCACGAACGAGCGGCTCGTCGGGCGGGCGATTCGCGATCGGCGCGACGCGGTCGTGCTCGCCACGAAGTTCGGCATCGTGCGCGGCGCCGACGGCAGTTGGCAGGGGATCAGCGGCCGCCCGGAGTACGTGCGTCAGGCGTGCGACGCGTCGCTCGAGCGCCTGGGCGTCGAGGTCATCGACCTCTACTATCAGCATCGCGTCGATCCGAACACGCCGATCGAAGAGACGGTCGGGGCGATGGCGGACCTCGTCAAAGCGGGCAAGGTGCGGGCGCTCGGACTCTCGGAAGCGGCGCCCGCCACGATCCGCCGCGCCCACGCGGTGCATCCGATCGCGGCGCTTCAGAGCGAGTACTCGTTGTGGACGCGCGATCCTGAACGGGAGGTCCTCGCGGCCTGCCGCGCGCTCGACGTGGCGTTTGTGGCCTACAGCCCGCTCGGCCGCGGCTTTCTGACGGGACGGTTCCGTTCGGTCGACGATCTCGCGCCCGACGACTGGCGCCGGCAGAACCCGCGGTTCGAGCCGGCCAACTTCCGCCAGAACCTCGCGATTGTCGCCGAGGTCGAGCGCCTCGCGCGGAAGAAGGGGTGCACGCCCGCGCAGCTCGCGCTCGCGTGGCTGCTGTCGCGCGGGCCCGACATCGTGCCGATTCCGGGTTCGACCAGGCCCGAGCGCGTGGAGGAAAATGCCGCGGCGGTGGCCATCGCGCTGTCAGCCGAGGAGACGGCTGCGCTCGAGCGCGTCGCGGGTCTCGTCGCCGGGGAACGCTACCCGGCCGATCGGATGCACCTGGTCAACCGCTAGTACGGACGAGGACGGGCGCAAGCTGCACACACGTGCCCTCGCAGTCGGAGCAGGCAGGTTCGGGGCCAGGGCCGGCTGCTGCGTGCTATCCTATCCGCAGGGCTGGAAGATCGGTCGCCTACAGACATGTAGTCCAGGAGCTTCCAGGAGACGAGCACACAGATTTCTCCGGTCCGCTTCCGCAGCCTGACCAGCCCTGACTCAGACAACTTGACGTTTGGCGCGATCCCAGGTTGCCGTGCTGTGTGACGCGGTGCTGGTGACGGCCGCTCCACACTATGACACCGACACGCGTCGTGTTCCTGCTCTCGATCGTGCTCCTGCTGATCCCGTCATTCTCATCCGCCGACATCGTCACCGATCCCGTTGACATGCCCAACGTCCGGATCACGGAGCCCTGGCTCCGGCAGCTGTACCAGGCAGGGCTCGCCGGCTCTCCGACGTTCCGGTCGCTGGTCGAGCGGCTCGAGGACTCCGATGTCGTCGTCTATCTGCAGACGGATCCGCGGGCGCTGCTGGGAGTGGCCGGACGGCTGACGTTTCTGTCGATGGTCGCCGGGACGCGATACGTCGTCATTCGGCTCAGCCCGCTCCGATCTCCGGCGCAGCAGCTGGCGATGATCGGCCATGAGCTGCAGCACGCCGTCGAAGTGGCCGAACGGCCCGACATCGTCGATCAGGAGTCGATGCTGCGCGAGTACATGCGCTTCGGGTATCTGAACGGCGCCAGTGCCTCGGGCGTTGCGCTCGACACGAAGGCTGCCACGGAGGTGGCCTGGCAGATCACGGACGAGCTGCGCGATCAGCCGCTGGTCGTCGCGGCGCCCCTGTTGCCCTGACGCGTCACCCCGAGCGTTGTCGAGGGATGATTGGTACGACTCTCGAAAGGTCGCTTGAATAGATGAGCGACAGTGTCCTCCGGCGGCGGCGAAGCGATCGTCCCGACTTCGTCCAGACCAATCTCGACGTCGATCGGCTGGCGGAGGAGATCATCGGCCGCTACGCCGGCGAGCAGCGCATTATCGTCGACGGCATGCCATCGGTGGCGACATTCTTCCAGCCCGAGTACTGCGCGGATTTCCGCGTGATGAGGCTGGCGGGGCAGCTGGCGCTCGCGGTGAACCAGCGCGCGGCGCCCGACGAGTCGGTCGAGCCGCTGCGTGTGCCGATTCCCGATCTCATGCTTGCCGCGCTCCTGCACGATCTCGGCAAGCAGCACGAGGACTGCGCGCCGTTCATCGAGTTGCTGCGCCAAACCAACCTGCGCAGCAGCGAGGGCCCGCACGCGCGGGAGCGGCAGCAGTACCTGCTCGACATCGTGCGGGACGTGCACTGCCGCAAGGGCCCGTGCATGATCGATCGGCTGCGCGACGCGGGGCGCGCCGAGCTGAACAATCCGTTCATCGCGACCGTCGCGCGGCGGCACGGCCACGACTACGAGATCAACCGGTCGGCGAGGCAGGGGTGCTGGTGGGCGCGCGAGATCAACGTCGTCACGATGGCTGACGACTACGACGCGCTGACGTCCGAGGGTCCGGAGCGCGCGTACAAGACCGCGCGGCACGGCGCGTCCGAGGCCGCCGGCCTGCTGCGGGCCGGCGTGGGCCGCGGACGCTACGAGCCGGAGATCCTCGAAATCTTCCTGACGGACGTTCTCGGACGTTAGCGCCCGACCGTCGTCGCCCGGCCTTTGAAGACCTGGTCGATCGCTGCCTGCGCGCACCGCTCGCCGTCGCCGCTCGAGACGCCCATCGCCCCGATCACCTGACCGTCGAGGACGATCGGCAGCGCGCCCGGCTGCGGGAAGTCGTCCATGAAGGTCGGCGCCAGGTTCTCGCCGCTTCGCACCACGCGGTTTGTCTCGGACGTCGGCCGGCGCCAGCGCAGCGCGGACCTGGCCTTCAGCAGCGCCGTATCGATCGCATTGGCCGCCGCGCCCTCCATCGCGTGCGAGTCGATGACGTTGGCGCCCCAGTCGAGCACCGCCATCGCCACGATCAGATTGTTCTTCTCCGCCCAGCCGATGCACGCGTCGACGAGCGCGCGGGCGCCGGCGCTCGAGATGATCTTGATGTCTCGCGTGAGCGTGACCTCGCCGCGCGTTTGCCCTTCGACCTGGCTCAGGGCACCCCGAGCGCGAGTCGAGGGGTGCGCAGAGGCGGGGATCGCCATCGAGACCGTCACCAGAGCCACGACCCACAGGAGGAACCGCGTGCGCATGGAGACGCTCCTTTCGGCGCGGATCATACCTTGACACGCCTCGGATTCGGCGGTATCCCTAAGGCGCATGACACACGCAGCCCTCGGCGCCGCCATCGGCTTTCTGCTGCTCGCGCCGCAGCCCGCCGCCGCGCACCACGCGTTCGCGGCCGAGTTCGACTCGAACAAACCCGTGAAGTTCGAGAAGGCCGTCGTGCGGAAGATGGAGTGGGTCAACCCGCACGTCTGGATTCACATCGAGGTGCCGCTCCCCGGCGGCAAGACCGAGATGTGGGCGATCGAGGCCGGGACGCCGAACGTGCTCTTCCGCCGCGGGTTCACGAAGGAAGCGCTGCTGCCGGGTACCGTCATCGTGGTGGACGGCTACCGTGCGAAGGATGGATCGCGGCGCGCCAACGGCCGCGACATCACGCTCCCCGACGGCCGGATGCTCTTCCTCGGCTCGTCCGGCACTGGCGCACCCGTCGAGCGCCGTTAAGGTATGCACCGGGCGGCCTTGTTCGACGGATCCACCGTCGTGCCGCCCGGCTTGTCGCGATAGACCTCGTGACAGCGCAGGCACGCGTCGGCGATCGCGTTGGTCACCTCGATCACCGCGTCGCGATCGCGTGACTGCGACGCGCGGTACGCGGCCCGACCCGCGTCGGCCGTCTCCCTCGTGAACTGAATCCAGTCCGGGCGGTCGACGGGCACCGGCCGGCCGTTCTCGCAGCGGCGCCCCGGCGTCAGGAGCAGCGGCGCCGATTCGGCGATCGCGATCGCGGCGTAGTCGACGAGCTCCCATCCCGAATAGATGCCGGCGCCCCAGTCCGCCCATCCAAACGAAGTGTCGCCCGGCTGCCAGCCCATTTTCTGCTGACCGGGATCCTGATTCTGGACGTTGAAGATCAGGTTCGAGCTCGGAAACAGAATCCCGCGCATCACCTGCGCGAGGTTGCCGGGCGGCGAAGGCGCGCCCGCGGCCGCCCCGGCCGGCGCCGCGAGCATGATCCCGCTGAGACTCTCGTCGGCGCGAAGCTCCGCCGAACCCGCCTCGAACGCGCTCGCCTTCAGCAGGTACGCGGTGAGGTCGGTCGCCTGCATGCGCGAGAGCGTGCCCGGGCTCGTCGCAGGCATCGTCTTCTGAATCTTGTCGACGAGATCCGCGAGCGGCCGCCGGTCCCACACGCGCAGAAACGCCGCGCCCGTCAGCGGCGGCGCCAGCGCGCCCGCGAGCGCGACGCCGTGGCAGGCGGCGCACTGGGCGTCGTACGTCGTGTTGCCGCGCGCCGCCTGCGCGTCGGTGTAGACGCCCTCGGCGGTCGTGCGGCCGGTCTGGGCGATGACCGTCCATGTCGACACGACGAGCGCGAGCGTCGCGGCACACGCGGCGCACGTGAACCTCATGCGGGCGGCGATGGTATCATGCCGCGCTGGAGGGGGCCATGAAGGGTCGATTCGCCGCGCTCGTCCTCACGATCGCCGCACTGTCGCTCGCTGCGCCCGGCGCGCAGGGCACATACGCGCCGCCGAAGACGCCGTGGGGCGAGCCCGACCTCCAGGGGATCTGGACGGGTGAGACGCTCACGCCGCTCGAGCGCCCCGCGAAGTTCGCCAACAAGCCGGTCCTCACGCCCGAAGAGGCGGAGGCGATCGAGAAGGACGTGGCGTCACGGCCCGGCCGCGACGATCGGTCGCAGCGCGGGACCGAGCGCGACGTCGCGCAGGCGTACAACCAGCACTGGCTCGCGCCGCCGACGCGGCTCGCCGATCGCCGGACCTCGCTCATCGTCGATCCGCCCGACGGCAGGGTTCCGCCGCTGACGCCCGAGGCGCAGAAGCGGCTGGGCACGATACGCGAGTACCTGGAGGCGCTGCTGCAGGGGACATCCGGCGGCCGGCCGGGCTCGATCTCGCCGCGGCGCCGGGAGCCGCCGCCCTCCTACAACATCGCGCGCATGAACCGGTCGGATGGTCCCGAGGATCGGCAGAACACCGAGCGCTGCTTCGGCGCGACGATGCCGAACCTCGGCGCGACGTACCGGGTCGCGCAGTCACGCGGCGTGGTCGGCATTTACCATGACTCGGGGCAGGGGCAGGGATTCGTCCGCACGATTCCGGTCGATGGCTCGGCGCACCTGCCGTCGAAGATCCGCCTGCTGCACGGCGACTCGCGCGGCCGCTGGGAGGGCAACACGCTCGTCGTCGACACCGCGAACTTCACGCAGAAGATGGAGTTCCGCGGCTCGCGCCAGAACCTCCACATTGTCGAGCGCCTCACGCGCGTATCGGAGACGCGCATCATGTATCGCGTCACCGTCGAGGATCCCACGACCTGGACGCGCCCCTGGACCTTCGAGGTGCCGTGGGAGCGCACGCCCGATCGGCTGAACCAGGCGTTCGAGTCGACCTGCCACGAGGGCAACTACGGCCTGCTCGGCATGCTCGCGAACACGCGCGCCGCCGAACGCCTGTTCCGTGAAGGGAAGGGCCCGAATCCCGAGCTGCAGGACAACGCGACGGGCGGTGACAGCGACGGCGATATCGGACGATGACCCGGGCTTCAGGCTTGAGGCTTCGGGCTTTGGCCGAAGCCCAAAGCCCCAGGGCCTCCAAAACAAAGCCCAGAGCCCAAAGTCCAAGGCCCAAGGCCCACCAAGGGTGATGTCGTCGTTCATGCAGTGGGTGGCCGAGACCGAGTGGAGCATCGCGCTCCACGAGTCCCAGTACGCCTACGCCATCGTCGAATCCGTGCACGTCTGGGCGCTCTGCCTCTTCGTCGGCTTCGCCGTGCTTCTCGACCTGCGGCTGCTCGGGATCATTTTCCGCGACGTACCGGTCACGCACATGATTCGGAGGCTCCTCCCATGGACGAAGGTCGGCTTCGCGGTCATGGTGGTGAGCGGCGTGCTGCTGGTCTTCGCGATTCCGTTCCGCACGTATCACAACGTGTTCTTCCGGGCGAAGGCGATCCTGCTGGTGCTGGCGGGCCTCAACGTGTTCCTCTTCCACAGACGGACGTTTCGCACCGTCGACGTCTGGGACACCCTCGTGCCGCCGCCGCGTCCGGCGCGGCGCGCCGGCCTGACGTCGCTCGTGCTCTGGGCGGCGATCGTCTTCTCCGGCCGGATGATTGCGTACAACTGGTTCGACTGCGGCAAGCGGCAGCCGGCGCTCATCAGCGCCTTGGCCGGCTGCACGCCAGAGATGATCGACCCGTACGCGCAGTAGCCATGTTATTGCCGCTCTTCGAGCGTCTGGAAGCAAGCGCGATCGGCGAAGCCGTGCGCGGTTCGCTCTGGCTCTTTCCGATCGTGGAGGCGTTTCACCTGATCGGTCTCGCCGTGATCGGCGGCGCCATCCTCGTCGTCGACTTCCGGCTGCTCGGCCTCACGCTGCGCTCGCATTCCGTGTCGCGCCTCGCGCACGACATGCAGCCGTGGGTCGTCTCGAGCCTCGTCCTGATGATCGTGTCGGGGATTCCGCTGTTTCTGTCCGAAGCGATCAAGTGCTACTACAGCTTCGCATTCTGGACGAAGATGACGGCGCTGCTCGGCGCCGTCCTCTTCACCTTCACGCTTCGCCGCGTGGTCGCGGGCGCGCCCGAGGGGCGCTACTCGCCCACGTGGAACCGGGCCGTGGCGCTCACCTCGATCGCGCTCTGGTCGACAGTCGGCTGGGGCGGGCGGTGGATCGGCTTCTCTGGGTGATGGCGGGCCTGCCGCGCACTGCGCTGAGCAGACCCGCCCGACGTACCTATTGCGTCGCCGCCGTCGTCATCCCCTTGAACGTCAGCTTCTGCAGACCGCTGCCGGTCGCGGCAATGTAAAGATTGCCCTTCGAGTCGGTGGCGATCTGATGGCCGGCGCCGACGAGGCCCGCCGGCTTGATGGCGCCGACAATGGTCAGCGACTTCCGATCCACGACGGTGATCTGCTGCCCGTCGCCGACGTAGAGGAACTGCTGCGCCGGATCGTGCGACAGCGCCAGGTTGCGCGCGAACGCCGTGTCGGTCTTGATCAGCTGGTTCACGAACTTGCCCTGCATCGTGAACACCTGGACGCGCCGGTTCTCGCGGTCCGCGACGTAGACTATCCCGTCCTTCGAGACGCGCAGGGCGTGCACGATGTTGAACTGCGCCGGGCCTTTGCCGGCGGGGAAGGTCTTCGGCGTCATGACCATGCAGTTGTCTTCGTCGGTCGGCGTGCTGCCGAACGCGCCCCACATGCGCGTGAACGCACCGCTCGTCGCATCGAAGACGATCACGCGGCGGTTGCCGTAGCCGTCGGCGACGAATGCCTCGTTGGTCGCCGGATGTACCCACACATCGGCCGCGCGGTGCACGTTGCGCGTGTCGGCGTTCCCCTTGCTCTCGCTCGTCCGCCCGATCTGCAGGACGAACTTGCCTTCCTGCGTGAACTTCGCGATCTGGTCGTCGGCGACCGGCCGGAGGTTCTTGATGCCGTTGGTAGGGCAGTTGTTGCCGGTCACCCAGACGTAGCCCTGGTGGTCGATGTGGATGCCGTGCTCGCGCTCGGGCCATTGATAGCCCTGTGCGTCGCCGCCCCAGGCGCGGATGAAGTTGCCGGCCGTATCGAAGACCATGACGGGCGGCGCGGCCATCTTGGCTTCCTCGGGCTTGAGCAGCGTGCGCGGCCGGTGGAGGAGCCACACGTTGTCCTTCGCATCGATCGCGAAGCTCGAGGGATCGCCGAGCTTCCACTTCGGCGGCACCTTGGGCCAGGCCTTGTCGACGTCGAAGGTCGGCAGGCTCCGCGTCTGCGCGTCGGTCCCGACTGTGATGAGGACCAGGCCCGTGAGGACGACGGCACAAGTCAGTGTGCGAGTCACAGCTCCCTCCTTACCAGCCAATGACCATGTCTCTGGTCGTGGTGTTGAAGCATACCGGCGTACGGTAGAGCACGTCGAGCGTGCGCGTCTGCGGCAAGACGCGCCGGATGGCGTAGGCGGCCGGGTAGTTCGAGGCCCAGAGCATCGTCCCCGCGCCGTCGTGATGACCGAGGAACACGGTCGCCGGCTTGAACGTGGTGGCGAGGTCGACGAGCGGGGGAATGCCGGCTTCGAAATTCACGTACGGCAGCATCGCGACATCCACGCCGGGCACCTGCTGCGCGATCGCGCGCTCGGCCCCGGTAATCGGCCCCGGACTGTCGGCGAACAGCACACGGAAGCGGCCGTCGAAGGTGAGCAGATAGTTGACGACGCCGGCGGTCGCAATCCCCGGATCGCGGCTGCCGCGGGCGCGGACGGCTTCGGCCTGTTTCGTTTCGGCCTCGGACAACGGCGTCTGGAGTGCGGCCGCCTGGAGCGCTCCCTGCTGGCGTTCGAGGAAGCCCTCCGGCACTGTCGACGCGATCACGTTGTGATGACCCAGCACGGCGTCGGCGGTGACGCCGGGCCACTCCTGTCTCTCGCCGCCCTTGACGGCGATGAACTGGCGCGCCGGCACACCCGCCTTCGAGAGCACATCGCGGGCGAACGACGCGCCGACCACGGCCGCCCCCGTGCGCGCGGCGACGGAGCCCGCATCAGCCATGTGATCGAAATGCGCGTGCCCGATGAAGATCGCCGTCGCCCTCGTGATGGCCGCGGGCGCCAGGCCTATCGGATGGCTGCGTGGCAGGCGCTCGTAGTACGCGTCGAGAAGAAACACGTTGCCGCGGTAGGCGAGCTCGTAATTGGTGTGCCCGAGCCACCGGACGACGAGCGTGTCATCGTTGCGCGGCAGCGGTCCGCCGGCCGCCGCGGGCGTGAGTGACTGGCAGGCGGGATCCTGCTGGATCGCCTGGCGGACGTTCTGCCCTTCGACTTGGCTCAGGGCACCCCGAGCGCGAGTCGAGGGGTGCGCCTCGGGCATCGTTCCGAGCGTTGCGATGAGAGCCGCGACGAGTACGTAGCGTCCGGGTTCAGCCGGACCGTGATCACGCTTCATCCTCAATTCCCCAGGTACAGCTCTCGGGTCGCCGTGTTGATGCACACCGGCGTGCCCATGAGCGGCGCGATCGCCTTCGTCTTCGGGAACTCGTCGCGGATGGCGAGGCCGAGCGGCCCGATCGGCATATCGAGCATCCGGTTGCGGTGGCCGTCGTGGTGCGTCGGCAGCATGACGTCCGGCTTGAACAGGCGGATGTACTCCATCGTGATGGGGATCGCGAGCTCGCCGCCGTAGTACGGGATCAGGCCGACGTCGATCTTCGCGCGGCCCTGCATCACGCGCCGCTCGGCATCGGTGGTCGGCCCGGCGCTGTCTGTGTAGAACAGCGTGAAGCCGTTCGCGAAGGTGAAGAAATACGCGATCGTGCCTTCGGTGATCAGGCGCGTGCGCTCCTCGGGCGTGGTCGGCACCATCGCGCCGAGCCGCCGGTCGTGCGCCTGCTGCGCCGGCGTCAGCCCGCCCCTGAGCGTGACGGCCGCCGCGGCCGCGCGGTCTTTCTGCATGTAGTCGTCGGGGACGACGTTGTGGTGCCCGAGGACGGCTTCGACGGTGAAGCCGTCGAAGCGAAACGTCTCGCCGCCGAGCCCCTTCACCGCCGCCGTCTTCGCCTCCGCCACGCGGCCGGTGCCGCGAATCCAGCGCATCGCGATCGGATCGGCCACGACGAGCGCGCCGGTCTTCTCGGCAGTGTATGGCGCGTCCCAGAGATGCTCGCCGTGGGCGTGCCCGATGAGGATGGCGTCGACCTTCTTCGTCATCGTCTCCGGCGTGACGCCGTTCGGCTCCCACCAGGACAGCAGGTCGATGCCTGCGTCGAGCAGGATCACGGTATCGCGATACGCGAGCTCGTAGTTGGCGACGCCGAGAAACCTGAGCACCAGCACATCGGGGTTGACGGGCCGCGGTCCGCCGGCGGCGACGGGCGTGAGCGTCTGGCAGGCGGGCTCGCGCTCGATGGGCGGATAGGGGGCCTGGAGCGCGAACGCTCGAGGAACCACGAAGATCACGAAGAGCACGAATAGCATGTGCTCCCCTCGTGATCTTCGTGGCCTTCGTGGTTGATCCGATCGACGCAGCATGTCGAGAGAGCGTTCAGCAGCGACACTCTACACCAAAGCGTATAATCGCTGGCACCGGGGAGGTGCAGTCATGATTGCCCAGCCGCGCCGTGCCGGACTCGTCGTTCTGCTCTTCGTGGCGGCCGGCGCGGCCTCGTCAGCCCAGAATCTTCGAGCCGCGGTCGACCGCCACGTCGCCGCGAACCAGCGCGCGATTGTGTCCGAGCTGGTCGATCTGATCGCGATCCCCAATACCGCCTCCGACACCGAGAACATCCGCCGCAACGCGCAGCTGCTGCGCGACATGCTGCGGCGAAGAAACTTCACGACCGAGCTGCTGGAGACCGACGCCAATCCCCTCGTCTGGGGCGAGCTGCGCGTTCCGGGGGCAAAACGGACGCTGCTCGTCTGGGCGCACTACGACGGACAGCCGGTCGACCTTCGCGCGTGGCGGCAGGCGAATCCCTATACGGCCGTCCTGCGATCGGGCCGGCTCGAGGAGGGCGGCCGGGAGATTTCCTCCGTCCGCTCGATCGGCAAGTTCGATCCGAACTGGCGCCTCTACGGACGATCCGCCGCGGACGACAAGGCGCCGATCGTCGCGCTGCTGGCGGCGATCGATGCGCTCAAGGCCGCCGGAATGGCGCCGTCCTCGAACGTGCGCGTCGTCTTCGACGGGGAAGTGGGATCCGCGAGCCTGACCGCGGCGTTCCCGCGCTTTCGCGACAAGCTGACCGCCGACGTCATGGTCCTGCTCGAGGGGCCCGCCCATCCGAGCGGCCGGCCGACGATCGCATTCGGCGTGCGTGGGCTGCTCGCGATAGATCTGACGGTCTACGGGCCGAAGGTCGGCGTCAGCGGCGGCAACTATGGCAACTGGGTGCCGAACCCGGCGCTCCGGCTGGCGCGGCTGCTGACGTCGATGAAGGACGACGAAGGCAAGGTGCTCATCAACGGCTTCTACGACGGCGTCAGCCCGTTGACCCCCGAGGAGCAGGCGATGCTCGACGCGGTGCCCGATGAGCCCGCCACCCTGATGAAGGTCCTCGGCATTGCCGCGCCCGAGCGCCAGGACCTGTCGCTCCAGCAGGCGTTGCAGCTTCCGGCCCTGAACATCCGCGGGCTCGCCAGCGGCGTCATCGGCGGCGACGCGACGGTGGTCATTCCCGACCGTGCGACGGCGTTCCTGGACGTCCGGCTGGTCAAGGAGACGCCCGCGAAGGCGATGGTCGAAAAGATCCTGGCCCACATCGCTGCGCAGGGGTACCACGTCGTGCATTCGGAACCCGACGATGCGACGCGAAGCCAGTATGCGCATCTGGCCAAGGTCGTCGTGCGCGGCGGCGCGGGCGACGCCTGGCGCACGCCGCCGCTCGCGCCCGAGGCCCAGCTCGTCACCGCGGCGGTCACGCGCACCTTCGGCGAGGCGCCGGTGCTGATACGGACGATGGGGCAGCGGATCAGCACGGCGCAGTTCATCGAGGCGATGGGCGCTCCGGCGATCGTCCTGCCGACGGTGAACTTCGACAACAATCAGGCGGCCGAGAACGAGAACCTGCGGCTCGGCCACCTCTTCACGGGGATCCTGACGATCGCGGCCGTACTCACCATGTAGGCCGGGCCCGCGGACCATCGAGCAGCGGACCCGGCGCGAGCGTCAGAATCTGAACAGCCGCGTCATCTTCACGACGAACGCGCGGCTCTGCAGCGTCACCGGCCTTCGGCCGATCACCTCGTGCCCGTCCGAGTAGACGACGAAGAGGTCGCTGCCCGGGCGGTACTCCCACCGGAACCGGATGTTCGACGAGACAATGCTGTTGCTCGAGTTGTACTGAATGAGCGCGCTCAGCGCCGCGCGCGGGCTCACCGCGTAGGTCACACGGGATCCGAGGAGACGGGTGATGAATTCGCCGACCGGCAGGTCGACCCAGTTGATCGAGATGCGCGGCTCTACGGCGAGCTGCGACGTCACCTCCACGCGCCCCTCGTAGCCGACCTCGCTGCGCGTGCCTCCGTAAAAGCTGCCGGTCAGGCCGTTGATCCGGCCGGTGGCCCGCCACTGAGGAGGGACGTAGAACGTGCTCTGGACGTTCTGAAACTCGTACTCGCCCGGCGCGACCACGACGCCCTTGGCAATCTCGAACGGCCTCGAGATCAGCTCAAAGGTGCGGGTGTAGTCGGCCCACCAGAAGGCACCGTTGTTGAATTCGACGCGCGACGAGGCCTGCTGCTCGCGTGTCTCCAGGCGTCCGCCCGGGTCGGTGATGTAGTCGACGCTCCCTTCGATCGAATACTTCCGGAGCCACGCGCTCGAGCGCGGCCGTGGGCTGAAACGGCCCTGGGCGTAGCTGCGCCGGAAGGCTTCGCGCCGGAGGAAGCCGATCTCCGGATTGAACGCCTCGCCCACGGTGAGGTGCTCGACGTTCAGGCCGTACTTGTCGCCTGCGTACTGGAACTGTCCCAGATAGCTGGCGTCGTCGCCGTGTCGTCCCGGCGTGCGGCTCCGGGCGTAGTAGCTGTTGATGGTGATGTTCTCGTAGAAGGCGAGCGCGGAGTCGACGCCGATCACCTGATTGGAGTCGTGTCCTGAAGTGCGGGGCGATCGATGCGTGCCGATGAAGCCAACCGCGCTGCGCCGCAGAAAATCGCGGCGCACGCGGACGACGGAAAAGTTGCTGGCCGCCGCGCCGGCGGTTGCGACCTCCTCGGTCTGGATGTTCAGCGCGCCGATGGCGTACGGCCCGGCACGCCCCGTGACCCTGCCGCCCGCCAGAATCGGAACCTTCTTCCCGCCGCTCAGGCCGATCTGCCGGCTGAAGAACACGACCGGCAGCAGCGTCGTCGCCGCGCCGGAGAACGTGCTCTCCCGGCTCGGACCGAACTGGAAGATCCCCTGGCCTTCGAGGAAGAAGTCGCGCTTCTCGGGGAAGAACAGATTGAAGCGCGTGAGATTCACCTGCTGCTCGTCTTCCTCCACCTGCGCGAAGTCGGTGTTGTAGGTGAAGTCCGCGGTCAGGCCGCGGGTGAGCCCGTACTTGACGTCAACACCCGCATCACCGCTCACGTCGTTGGAGATCGCGGGCGTCACCAGGCGGTTGGTCGTCACGTCGGAGATCGCGTACGGCTTGATTTCGAGGTTGCGGCCCGAGGGCGGGACTTCGAGGCCGACCAGCGTGGCGGCCGACGACAGCTTGTTGATGCCGCGGCCGCCGTAGGATGCGGGCACGGCGGACAGGTACGACCGCTCGTTCTTCCAGCGCACCACGCGCTGCACGTTGATGCCCCAGATCTGCGCCCCGCTCGCGCGGTACCGCAGCGACTTGAAGGGGATCGCCAGCTCGGCGCTCCATCCGTCCTCGGTGCGCGCGCCTTTCACGTCCCAGACGGTGTTCCAGTCGGTGTTCGTCGTGCGCTCGTCGCTGATTTCCTGATCGCGCAGGGCGCCGAGCGCGTTGGTCTGGAACGACAGGCCGCTGCGGCGGTCGTAGAAGGTGTCGATGACGAACTGGACGTTGTCGTTCTGGAAGATGTTGCCGTCGCGCCGCATCTCGTTGGCGATAACCTGATCCGGCTGGCTGTCGAGGCAACGCACCGAGAGGTAGAGCGTCGAATCGTCGAAGAAAATCCAGAGCTCGGTGCGCTCGGTCGCCACTTCGCCTTCGTGCGGCTCCTGCTGGATGAAGTCGCTGATGGCGCGCACCTGGGAATAGATCGGATCCTGCAGCAGGCCGTCGAGCACCAGCGGTTCGGCCAGGCGGACGGCGCGCACGGTGACACGTCCCTCGGCGTCGCGCGCGACCACCTCGGGCGCCTCCGGCGGCGGCGGGCCGACAATGGCGACGGACTCCTGGGCGAGTGTGGCGGAGGTGGAAGCGAAGACCAGCAGGGCTGTCATCAGCCCCGCTGGTCTCGTACAGCGCACGATCGGGCGGACCCGTGAAACGTGCTACTGGGTCGCGGGAGCGAGTGGGGCCGGGGCGATATTGGCGGCGTCGGACGGCCCGGTCTTCACGGCCGGCTTCGTCCATCGAACGGCGCCGCGGACGTTGTCGCTCGCGGTGCCGGCGCGGGAGAGCGTCAACGTATAGGTCTGTTTCTCCTTCGGCGCGAGCCGGTTCAACTGCCAGACGGCCACGTTGCCCTTGAGCTCGGCATCCTGACTGACGCCCTTGTAGTTCGCGCCCGTCGTCTTGACCACGTTGGCGCCCGCCGGCACGACGAGATTGACCGTCAGATCCTCGGCGGCGAGGCCGCGGCCCTGCAGACCGATGTTCTCAACCGTGAGCGTGTAGGTCACACCGTCGGCGCCGCCGACGCCCGCGCCAAGCCGCCCCTGGATGTCGGCACGGAAGCCGATGTCCTTGGCCCAGTTGAAGATCTCCATCAGCGTCGCTTCCGGAATCCGCGATCGCGAATAGGTACCCATGCGCACGCGCACGGCCGGCTGCTCGCCGAGCAGCTTCCAGTGCGCCGGCATGACCTTGGCGTGCTCGTACACCATCGTCTGGAACCAACGGAAGTCGGCTCCCACCGCACCGGCGTTCGCGCGTGGCCCGTTGAGGATCGGGCCGTGGCACTGGGCGCAGCCGATCGTCGCGAGCGCGACTTCCTGGCCGCGCGGCGCGCCCTGCGGCACCTCGAAGCGCCATGAGCCGGGCTTCTCGGCGGCGGGGAGGCTGGAGAAGTACGCAACCAGATCCGCGATTTCGGAATCGCTGATCTGCGATTCGATGTACGCCGGCATGATGCCCCACGGCTGGCGGACCGCATGCCTGAACTGCGCGACGGTGAGGCGGCGGCCGGCGAGGTCGGGTCCGAAAGCGCCCTCTCCGTTCTGGCCGTGGCAGTTCCGGCACTGAGTGGCCGGCCCTTCCCACAGCGTCTTGCCCGCCTGCGCATTGCCGGTCTGCGCAGCGGCACTGCCCAGGGCGAGCGGGAAGAGAAGAAGCGCGAACAGCAATGTGCGCATGAAGGTGCCCTCCTGACGCGCCTTACTCTACACGAATCCCGGCGGGACGGGGAACGATGTCGTCAGAAACGCCAGGCGACGGCGACCGACGGCCGGACGATCCATCCCGTGCCGCGCTCGCTGCCGACGGTATTCAGCCGTACGTCGGGCACGAGCAGCGTGCGTGACGTGAGCCGGACGCGCGCTGACACGGCGATGGCTTCACCCCCTCCACTCAGATCGTCGATGCCGCGCCCCTCGACATGCGTGGACCTGAAGATGTCGCCGCCAATGGCAGCGGCGACGTAGTGTGATTGCGCCAACGCCGGCGCGCTGCAGAGCAGCGCGAGCACGCCGAAGACCGATTGCCGCATGTGCATCCTCTGGCGCTCTATATTTCCGCTCAAGCGCGGGGACCTTGACATATTCCGTTATTGGAATATGATCCCCCGGCATGCCCCGGTCCACGGCGGCTGCCGACGTGTTCAATGCGGTCGCCGAACCGCGTCGTCGCGACATCCTCGTGTACCTCGCCTCGCAGGAGCGCGCGGTCGGCGACATCGTGGCGGCGCTCGAGCTCGCGCAGCCGTCGGTCTCGAAGCACCTCAAGGTGCTGCGCGACGTCGGACTCGTGCATGTACGACGCGATGGGCGGCAGATGTTCTACAGGACCAACGTCGAGGCGATCAGGCCGATCCAGGAATGGGCGGGGATCTTCGAGCGCTTCTGGGGCCACCAGCTCTCGCGCGTCAAGGAGCGGGCTGAACGGCCGTCATCCGGAAAGGGAGGCAACGCGTGAGCGTCACCACACCAACTCTCGAAGGCCTCACATTCACGTTGGCACAGGAGGTTCACGTTCGCGCCACGCTCGCCGTGACGTTCGATGCGCTGCTCGAGCAGATGGGTCCCGCCAACGAGACGCCGGACGGGACGCCGATTCCGATGACGCTCGAACCGTGGCCGGGCGGACGCTGGTTTCGCGATCTCGGCGGCGGCAACGGGCATTTCTGGGGGCAGGTTCAAGCGATCGAGCGTCCCACACTGCTCGAGATCACGGGGCCGCTCTTCATGTCCTATCCCGTCGTCTCGAACGTTCAGTACCGCCTGAAGGAAGTCGAAGGCGGCACGCTCATCACGTTTCAGCACTCCGCGCTCGGGTTCATTCCCGACGGCTATCGGGAGGGCCTCGGGCGCGGCTGGATGGCACTCCTCGAGCGCGTTCGTCGGCGGCTCGAGGCTGTTCGTTGATGAAGGAGGAGGAACGATGGCGATGATTGAGGCGCTGCTGCAGGAGCTGGAACACGAGGCGAGAACGACGCGCCGCGTGCTGGAACGTGTGCCGGGCGATCAGCTCGCCTGGAAGCCGCATGCCAAATCGATGTCGCTCGGCCAGTTGGCGCTCCACGTGGCGACAACGCCGGGCGCCGTCGCGGCGATGGCGCAGCAATCCCCGTATCAGGTCGGCAACTTCCAACAGGCGAGCGCCACGAGCGCGGCGGAGTTGCTGCCCGCGCATGACGACAGCGTGGCGAAGGCTCGGGCGTACCTGAGTGGTATGACAGACGCCGAGCTCGCGAAGACGTGGCGGGCCGTGTTTCAGGGCACCGAGATCATGGCGCTGCCGCTCGGCGTGATGCTGCGTGGAATCATGTTCAATCACTGGTATCACCACCGCGGACAGCTGTCGGTGTACCTGCGGCAGGTGGGCGCACTCGTGCCGTCCATCTATGGGCCGAGCGCGGACGAGAACCCGTTTCAGGTGAGCGCGGCGTAGGTGCGGTGGACCGGGCGCACGGCCGGCCTTATTTCAAGGTCGCCAGGAGCGTCCGCGCCTTCGCCTTGAACTCCTGGTCCTCGGGGGTCCACTCGGGATCGAGCGGCGCGTCGAGCACCTGCTGCAGCTCGGCGCGCGTCTCGGTCCGGCGATTCATCTCAATCAGGGTTTCAGCGAGAAAGTAATGTGACGCGGTGCTCTGCGGGTTGTGCACGAGCGAGCGCCGCAGATGCTCGACCGACTTCTCGCGGCTGCCGCCGAACAGCCCCGGCACCTTGAAGTACCAGCGGCCCAGGGCGCGGTCGGCGGAGCCCTGCTGGAAGGCGGGGTCGATCCGGAGGACGGTTTCGAGCGCGTCCTTGATCGCACCGCGGTATTTCAGTCCCTGCCGCAGGCCGAATGATTCGGCGAGCGCGCCCATGTTGGCGGCCATCCAGAAGTGGCCGTCGGGCCGCTGCGGCTCGAGCACGGCGGCTCGGCGCCCGGCGTCGACGCCGCGTTCGTACTGCCGCCGCTGGTCGGCGCGCGGGACGTGTCCGCCCAGCCAGTAGCAGGCGCGCGCCAGCTTCCACGCCGCTTCGACGTCGCGGGTGTCGCGCGCCAGACGCGCCTCCCAGAGCGCCGCCGCGCGCTCCGCGCTGGCGAGGTCGGTGCGGTTGGCGTAGAGCGCGTCGGGGTTGTCGGTTTGGACGGCCGATGCGAGGACCAGCAGCAGGGCGGCCAGCATCGGCGCGACGATCAGTGCACCACTTCGCCGTCGACCACCTCGTCGAACGGCTCCAGGTGCGGAATCTCGAGGGTGCGGACCGCCTCGATGGCAAGCGCAAGCGACTGGTCGGAGGTGCACTCGGTGTGGGCCTCGCGCAGCCGCCTGCGCGCCGCGCGCAGCGTTCGAAGCACCTGCGCTCGGTCGAACCGTTGTCCCTGGCAGTGGTCGCAGAAGCTCATATACCTGATTTTACCCCGCCGGTTGCGGTATCCTTCAGCGCAGCCATTTGCACGATGAGGATCAGAAGGGCGGTTCCTGTCGCGCTTCTGTTGGCGCTGGTGCTCGCGGCGGCCGGCACGCGCGACATCGCCGGGCAGCGGGACACCGGTGAGGTTGTCGTCGATCGCGACGACATCGGCGGAGTGGTCACCGGGCCGTCCGGCCCTGAAGCGGGCGTCTGGGTCATCGCCGAGACGACCGAGCTGCCGACGAGGCTCTCGAAGATCGTCGTCACCGACGGTCGCGGCCGCTATCTCGTACCCGACCTGCCGCCCGCCACCTACAACGTGTGGGTCCGCGGGTACGGACTCGTCGACTCCCCGCGCGTGACCGCGCGGCCGGGTCAGCTCATGAGTCTGACCGCCGTGCCTGCCCCGACGCCCGCGCAGGCCGCCCAGTACTATCCGGCGATGTACTGGTTCTCGCTGATGCGGGTGCCGCAGAAAGGGGAGTTCCCACTCGGACCGGTCGCGTCGCAGGGCGCCTGGCTGAACACGATCAAGACCGGCGCGTGCCAGTCGTGCCACGCGCTCGGGACGCCGGGCATGCGGATCGTCCCGAAGGAATTTGCGGCAGAAGGGAGCTCGGTGGAGGCGTGGACGCGGCGGCTGCAGGCGGGCGGCGCACGCGCGCTGATGGCGCGCGACATCGGCCGGCTGGATGGGCCGCGCGCGATTGCGCTCTTCGCCGACTGGACCGATCGCATCGCCGCGGGCGAGCTGCCGTTTGCGCATCCGGAGCGGCCGCAAGGGATCGAGCGCAACTTCGTGATCACGCTCTGGGACTGGAGCCGGCAGACGGCGTACCTGCACGACGCGGTGTCGACCGATCGCCGTAATCCGCGCATCAACGCGAACGGCAGGATCTACGCGTCGGCCGAGGACAGTACCGACGTGCTGCCGGTGCTCGACCCGCGCACGCACGCCGTGACCGAGTTCACGCACCCGGTGAGAGACCCGAAGACGCCGTCATCCAGGGACAATCCGTTCGGCCCCTCGGCGCACTGGGGACCCGAACCCATCTGGGACAGCCGCACGCTCGCGCACAACCCGATGATGGACGAGCGCGGTCGCATCTGGTTCACCGCGCGCGTCCGTCCTGCCGACAATCCGGAGTTCTGCAAGTCGGGATCGACGCATCCGTCCGCGCAGGTACTTCCGCTGCAGCAGTCGAACCGGCATCTCTCGGCGTACGACCCCGCCTCCGGCTCTTTCACCCTGATCAGCACCTGCTTTGCGACGCACCATCTGAACTTCGCGCAGGATCGCGACCAGACGCTGTGGCTGAGCGGCGGCGTCGAGGGCCCGGGCGTGATCGGCTGGCTGAACCGCCGGCTGTTCGAGCAGACACACGACGAAGTGCGCGCGCAGGGGTGGACGCCCTTCGTGCTCGACACGAGCGGCAACGGCCGGCGCGACGTGTATGTCGAGCCGAACCAGCCGCCCGATCCGGCGAAGGACACGCGCGTTGTCGTGACGACGTACGCGGTGGCGGTCAGCCCGTCGGATGGCGCGGTCTGGGGCACGGTCGTCGGGTATCCGGGAGCGATCGTGCGCGTCCAGCCGGGATCGGATCCGGCCCGGACGGCTCTGACGGAAATCTATCGGCCGCCTGCGCCGGGCTTCGGGCCGCGCGGCGGCGACGTCGACAGCACGGGCGTCTACTGGGTGTCGCTGGCGAGCGGACATCTCGGCCGCTTCGATCGTCGTCGCTGCAAGGTGCTCAACGGACCCACGGCAACGGGCGCGCATTGCCCCGAGGGGTGGACGCTCTATCAGCTGCCCGGTCCGCAGCTCGGCGACGTGCCGGATCCCGGGAGCGCGGAGGCGAGCTACTACACGTGGGTCGACTGGTTCGACACGTTCGGCCTGGGCAGGAACGTGCCGATGGCGATGGGTAACCTGAGCGACTCGTTGCTCGCGTTCGTCGACGGCACGTTCGTCACGCTGCGCATTCCGTATCCCGGCGGCTTCTTCCCGAAGAACGTCGATGGCCCTGGTCGACCTCAGGCACGCGGACGATGTTCCACCTCGAAGGCGGGAAGGAGAACCGGCCGAAGGCGGCGCGGTTCCAGCTGCGCCCGCATCCGCTCGCGCGCTGACGACGGAACACCGAGGCACCGAGGCACGAAGGCGTCGGCCACCAAGAACACGAAGGCCACGAAGCGCCGTTCGGCCGCCTTAGGCGGTCAGTCGAACGGCGGCTGAGGCCGTACGCTTCGTGATCTTCGTGGCTGAACGTCTCGGTGTCTCGGTGACTCGGTGGTACGTGATAATCGCAAGCTGACAAGGCCGAGGCCTACAAGCAGGAGACCGCCGCCAGCGTCGAGTCGATGGCGAAGATGGCGCAGGAGATGGTCGACTCGGTCTTCAGCTTCTCCGAGCTGGCGCACCAGGAAGTCGAAACGGCGCGCTACCTGACCGGCATGCTCGAGAAGAACGGGTTCACCGTCCGCCGCGCCGTCGCGGGCATGCCGACCGCGTGGGTGGCGACGTGGGGATCGGGGCGGCCGGTGATCGCGCTCGGGTCGGACGTCGACGGCATTCCGCAGGCGTCGCAGAAGCCGGGCGTGCCGTATCGCGATCCGCTGATTGCCGGCGCGCCGGGCCACGGTGAGGGGCACAACAGCGGCGTGCCGCTGAACATCGTCGCGGCGCTGGCCGTCACACGCATCATGGAGCGCGAGAAGCTGCCGGGCACGCTGATGCTCTGGCCGGGCATTGCCGAGGAGCTCGTCGCGGCCAAGGCGTGGTACGTCCGCGAGGGGCTCTTCACGGGCGTCGACATCTCGCTCTTCGCGCATGTCGACAGCAACCTCAAGGTGGCCTGGGGGTCGGGCGCGGGCAACGGCCTGGTGTCCGTTGAGTACACGTTCGAGGGTGAGACCGCGCACAGCGCCGTGAACCCGTGGCGCGGGCGGAGCGCGCTCGACGCCGTGGAGCTCATGAACATCGGCTGGAACTACAAGCGCGAGCACCTGCGCCTGCAGCAGCGCTCGCATTACGTCATCACCGACGGCGGCGATCAGCCGAACGTCGTCCCGTCGCGGGCGAGCGTCTGGTACTTCTTCCGTGAAACGGAGTACCCGCTCATCAAGGCGCTGTGGGAAACGGGCGACACGATGGCGGAAGGCGCGGCGCTCATGACCGGCACGCGCTGGAGCTCCCGCATCGTCGGCACCGCGTGGCCGCAACACTTCAACAAGCCGATCGCCGAGGCGATGTTCAGCAACATCCAGCACGTGGGGCTCCCGCAGTGGTCCGAGGACGATCAGGCGTTTGCGAGAGCCGTGCAGGAGGAGATCGGCGCACCCAGGCAGGACGGCCTCGACGTGGAGCTGGAGAAGCTCGAGGAGCCCATTCCGGACGAGCAGAAGCGCGGCGGCGGGTCTGACGACATCGGCGACGTCTCGTGGACCGTGCCGACCGTCGCGCTGCGGTATCCCTCGAACGTTCCCGGCCTCCCCGGCCACAACTGGGCCAACGCGATCGCGATGGCGACGCCGATTGCGCACAAGGGCGTTGTCGCCGGCGCGAAAGTGCAGGCGATGACGATCATCGACATCCTGCTGAAGCCGGAGCTGGTGAAGCAGGCGTGGGACTACTTCGAGACCGTGCAGACCAAGAACATGAAGTACACGCCGTTCATCGCCGCCGACACGCCGCCGCCGACGTGGGTGAACCGCGAGGTCATGGATCGGTACCTGCCCGAGCTGAAGAAGTTCTATTACGACGCGTCGCGTTACCGGACGTATCTCGAGCAGCTTGGGATCACGTATCCGATGCTGCAGCGTCCCGCGAGCCGATAACGATTCCACCACGAAGGCACGAAGCACACGAACAGGATGGCATGCGGAATGGCCAGAATCGGCCGGACGAGCGTCGTCAGCCGATTGCGGCCCGCGCCCTGGAACTCGACGGCAACCGAGACGGGATAGGCCATGCCGTTATGAAGCGCACAGCGTCCGGAGTGCCTCGCCGATGTAATACGGCCAGATGAACAGCGCGAAGACGCCCTTCCAGAACGTCAGCTGCAGATACCCGACCGTGAAAAGCCACCCCGCCGCCCAGAGAAGACCGCCGCCGACGCTGTGCTGCTCGATCCGAATGCGTTCTGCCATTGGAAGAAGACCTCGACTGCAGCAACCGCAAGCCGTGTGCCTGAGGCGTCCCGCGCGGCGCACGGCCACTTGACTGGAACGCCGTTCGCAGAGACGGCCGGACTGGGGAAAATGCGGCGCGCCGGGTATGTTTACACACCTGGACTGGAGGAGTGTGCATCATCCGGAGCTTGAGTGTGCAGGGCCGGAGGACATCCGCGCCCGACAGCTCGCGCGGCTCAATGAGCTGCTCGCGGCGATCCTGCCGCAGAACGAGTTCTACGCCAGGACATTCGGGGCGCTCGCGCTGCCGATCTCCTGGGACGCGTTCCGCCGTCTGCCGTTCACGACGAAGGCGGAGCTCGTCGCCGATCAGGACTCCGCGCCGCCGCACGGCACGATTGCCACGTATCCGCCCGAACGCTACACGATCTATCACCAGACGTCCGGCACGACTGGCCGTCCGCTCGTCGTGCTCGATACGGCCGAGAGCTGGGAGTGGTGGTCCGAGTGCTGGCAGTACGTCTATGCGGCGGCCGGCGTCGCCGGTCGCGACCGCATCTTCTTCGCGTTCTCGTTTGGCCCGTTCATCGGCTTCTGGAGCGCGCACGAGGCGGCGCGCCGGCTCGGGGCGTTGACGATTCCGGGCGGCGGCCTCGACTCGCGGGCGCGCCTGCGCCTGCTGCTCGACACCGAGGCGACCGTCCTCCTCTGCACGCCGACCTACGCGCTGCACCTCGTCGAGGTGGCGCGCGCGCACAATCTGCCGATTCGCGACTCCGCCGTGCGCGTCACGATCCACGCGGGGGAGCCTGGCGCCTCGATTTCAGCCGTGCGCGCGCGCATCGAGGAGGCCTTTGGCGCCCGCACGTTCGACCACGCCGGCGGCACCGAAATCGGCGCCTACGGCTACGCGTGCGAGCGGCGTGAGGGGCTGCACGTCAATGAAGCGGAGTTCATCGCGGAAGTGGTGGACCCGGAGACGGGGGAGCCGTGCGCGGAGGGAGCGCGTGGCGAGCTGGTGATCACGAACCTCGGACGTGCCGGCTGGCCGGTGATTCGCTACCGCACCGGCGATGTCGTCGTCGCCGCTCCGCGCGGCTGCGGCTGCGGGCGCACCTTTCTCATGCTGCCCGGAGGGATCGTCGGGCGGACGGATGACCTGATCATTCTGCGCGGTGTGAACGTCTTTCCGTCGGCCGTCGAGGCGATCGTCCGGACGTTCGAGGTGGGGGAGTTCCGCCTCGTGCGTACCCGCCGCAACGCGCTCGAGGAGTTGACGGTCGAGCTCGAGGCAAGCGACGACGTGGCGCAGGCGGTCGCGCGCGCGCTGCGCGAGCGCCTGGCCGTTCGCATCCCGACGCGCGCCGTGCCCGCCGGCTCGCTGCCGCGCTTCGAGCTCAAAGCACGGCGCCTCGTCGACGCGCGCTGAGCGGTGAGGCTGAGGTTGGCACGCGAGAAATCTCGGGCGCAATCATATCCAGCCGGCAGTAGACTTCCAGGCGATGGAGCCGCACAGGGGTCTGGCCATCCTGGTCGGCGGAGGGCCGGCGCCGGGCATCAACGCGGTCATCGGTGCCGCCACGATTCGCGCCTGTCTGGAGGGCGTGCCGGTCATCGGCATCCGTGACGGCTTCGAGTGGATCATGACCGGCGACATCAGCCGGGTCACGCCACTCACGATCGACGCGGTCAGCCGGATTCACTTCCGCGGAGGCTCGTACCTCGGCATCTCGCGCGCCAATCCGACGACCGACGACGTGCTGCTGGAGAACACGATCTCGAGTCTGATGCGGCTGGACGTGTCGCAGCTCATCACGATCGGCGGCGACGATACGGCCTTTTCCGCCTTGCGTGTGGAGCGCCGTGCGGCCGGCCGGCTCCGCGTCGTCCACGTCCCGAAAACGATCGACAACGACCTGGATCTGCCGGCGCACGTGGATACCTTCGGCTACCAGTCAGCGCGTCACCACGGCGCCGAGATCGTCAAGAACCTGATGGTCGACGCGAAGACCACGTCCCGCTGGTATTTCGTCGTGACGATGGGGCGCAAGGCCGGGCATCTGGCGCTGGGCATTGGCAAGGCCGCTGGAGCGACGCTGACGCTCGTCGCGGAGGAGTTCGAGGTCCCGATCCATCTTCGAACGATTGTCGATACGCTCGTCGGCGCGATCATCAAGCGTCTCAGCGCCGGCCGTCCCGACGGCGTGGCGGTCGTCGCCGAGGGCGTCGTGCTCGACATCGCGCCGGAAGACCTCGAAGGGCTGCACGAAGTCGAGCGGGACTCGCATGGCCACCTGCGCATCGCCGAGGTCAACCTGGGCGAAATCCTGAAGACGCAAGTGGTCGCCAGAATGCGCGAGCTGGGCATCAAGACGACCATCGCCGCCAAGAGCATCGGGTACGAGCTCCGCTGCGCCGACCCGATTCCGCTCGACATGGAGTACGCGCGGGACCTCGGATTCTGCGCCGCCAAGTACGTGCTCGCGGGCGGCTCGGGAGCGGTGATTTCGATCCAGGGGGGCCGTTTTGTGCCGGTGCCGTTCGAATCGATCGCGAGCCCGGCGGGCCGGCCGCGGACGCGGCTGGTCGATATCGCCTCGACGCGCTACGCCATCGCGCGCCGGTACATGATCCGCCTGCGCAAGGATGACTTCGACGATCCGCACGAACTCGCCAAGCTTGCCGCGACGGCGCGACTGCCGGAGGAGGAATTCCGCCGCCGGTTCGAGTATCTCGTGGCCAGCGAGCCGCCGCCGCTCCGCTTCGATGACCTGACGGGCTCGCTCGCCCGCCGCGAGTGAATGGATTCCCTCTGGGCCGCACGTGGCATAATCGGCTATCAACAAATCGCTTCAACTCCCAATCTTCAACTCCCAGCTCCCAAGAGCCAGGGTTGAAAAACGGGGTTTGGGAGTTGGGAGTTGTTCAGTCGCCAATCACCAATGGCAAGGAGGGTGTCGTGCGACGGTTCTACATGCTTCCGGCGGCGCTCGTGGGGCTCGCGGCGCTGCTCATCTTGTTCGAGCTCCGCGGCGGTCTGCCGCTTGCCGCACCCGCGGCCGCACAGGCGCCGGCACCGCTCGACAACTCCACCGCGCCGCGCCTGCAGGTCGACTTCATCGCCGACTTCCTCAAGTACCCGCCGACGATGAACCTCGGCGAGACGCTGGCGGTGGCGGTCAACTCCAAAGGCGAGATCGTCGTGCTGAACCATCCCGGGTCGGCCACAACGGGGCCGCTGTACGGGAACGCGACGACGCAGCTCCTGCTGTTCGATCGCAACGGCCGCTTCGTGAAGGAGATCGGCCAGGGCGTATACGGCCTCGGCTACGGCCACTCGGTCCGCTTCGACCGGTACGACAACCTGTGGGTCGTCGACAAGGGGACCAACGCCGTCGTCAAGTTCAACCCCGCCGGCTACGTCACGCTGAACCTGGGACGCCGGCCCGAAGGCTACGAAGGCGAGTACCACCGCCCCGAGCCGAAGGACGCGGTGCCAGTCGATGGTCTCTTCAACGGCCCGACCGACATCGGCTGGGACGCGCAGGACAACATCTATATCAGCGAGGGGTACGTCAACAACCGCATCGCCAAGTTCGACAAGAACGGCACCTGGATCAAGACGTGGGGGCAGTACGGCGAGGGGGGCGAGCACGCGAACCTGAACCCGGGCCACTTCCGCAACGTCCACACGATGCAGATCGATCGGCAGGGGAACATCTATGCCGGCGATCGCGGCAACCGCCGCATCCACGTGTTCGACGGTGAGGGCCGCTTCCAGCGCTTCCTTCACATGAACGTGCCGTACGACAAGAAGCGCCACCCCGTGCTCGGAAACCTGACCCCGAATCGTCCCGACGAGACCGCGCCCTGGACGATGTGCCTCACGAACACGCCGACGCAGTACCTGTACGTGATGGACTCGGAGCCGGGCCGGCTCTACAAGATGACGCTCGACGGGAAGGTGCTCGGCTACTACGGCGAGTCGGGCCGCGGCATCGGCCAGTTCAACTGGGCGCACGGCCTCGCGTGCCCCTCGGAGAACGAGCTGTACGTGGCCGATATGAACAACTGGCGGATCGTCAAGCTGGTTGTGAATCCGCGCGGTACGACGTCGAGCAGGTGACGTGAGCGGGCGATGGTCGCCCGCTCATTACCGGCTGCGAACTTCGACCTTGGCGATCGTGTCGACTTCGCTGCCGGCCAGCCAGAGCGCGCCATCGGGCGCGGCGACCATGTGACGCACGACGCCGCCGCCCGATGGGATCGGCCACGTCTGGAACGTCTCGGTCGCGGGGTCGAACCGGACGACCATATTGGGAGTCGTGTTGCCCTCCACGTACCAGACGATGCTGCCGACGGCTGTGATCGCGTAGGGCTGCGACCGCGCGCCGCTCGGTGACGGCCATTCCTTGGTCTGTCCCGTGCCGGGATCGAGCCGCCCCAGTCTCCCGCGCGCGTAATCCGTGTAATAGATCCTGTCGTCTGCCGTGATCGCGAGGCGCCGCGGCCCGGTGCCCGCACCCAGAAAGTACTCGCGCACCTGCATCGTCGCGGGATCGATCGTGCCGATGCGACTGCCCATCAACTGCGTGAAGTAGGGCACACCCTTCGAGTTCACGACGATGCCGTACGGCTCCGATTTCGGCGTCGGCATCGTCACGACCTTGAGATCGCCCGTGGCTGGAATCAGGCGGCCTACCATGTTGCCCTGCTGCATCGTGAACCACAGCGTCCCCTTCTGGTCGAAGATCGGCGTGTGAGGACCGCCTGCGCCCGCGGGCATCTGGTACTTCGTGACGGTGCCCGTCCTCGGATCCAGCTTGCCGAGATGGCCGTCCAGTTGCCCCGTGTACCAGATGTTGCCGTCGCTGTCGGGGACGAGTCCGTGCGGACCGACACCGTACGGCAATGCGGGATTGTCCGCCTGCAGCGGAAACTCCCTGAACTGACCCGTTCGCGGATCGAGGCGGCCGAGGCGGCTCTTTGCCTGGGCGGTGTACCAGACGGTGCCGTCGGGCGCGACGGCCGGGTCGTGCGGGCGGCTGCCGGCGGTGGCGAGCTTCCACTCCCGAATCGACGCGTCAACGGGCCCTGCGACGGGGACGCCCGTCGGCTGCGGCGCGCCGGGGAACGCCACGGCAAGATACTCGGTCACGGTCGTGGCTTCGTCGCCAGAGAGCGCCGTGCCATAGCTCATCATGAACCTCATGATGTGCTGCCATTCTTCGCGGCTTCGGCCCTGACCGAACTGCGGCCAGTGGCCCTCGTCCGGGCCGGCCAGCTTCCCGAGACCGTGGCAGCGGACGCAGGCCCGCTGCACGAGCGCCTTGCCCTGGCCTTCAGGCAGGACGACCTGAGTCCAGGACGGCGACGTGCACACCAGGAGCACCGTCGACGCCATCAACGTCCGAGCTGCGAGCGATCGCACATGCACCTCCGCCACACGTTGCCGGATCCCGTCGCGCGTCATCTTATCCTCAGGTCGCGCCAGGGAGGAAGAAGGCGGTAGACTGCAGAAGCAGGCCACCGTTCTCCATATGACCACAGGATCCCCGTCAGCGTCCCCGAAGTTCGCCGCGCTTCACGTGCCCGCCTACCGCCGGTACTTCACCGTGCTGCTGTTGTCGATGATTGCCGACAACATCGAGCACGTCATCAGCTACTGGGTGATGTTCGAGGAGTTCCACTCGCCGGCGCTGGCGGGCTTCGCCGTGATCAGCCACTGGGTGCCGTTTCTGCTCTTCTCGCTGCACATGGGCGCGCTGGCCGATCGGTACGACTGCCGGCGGCTGATTCACGTGTCGCAGGCGCTCTACATCGTGGCGTCGAGCGCATGGGGGCTGCTGTTCCTGACCGGCTCGCTGGAGATGTGGCACGCGGTGGTCATCCTGCTGATTCACGGCGCCGCCGGTGTGATCGTGGCGCCCGCCTCGCAGCTCATCATCCACGAGATGGTCGGCACGGAGCAGCTCCCGAGCGCGATTCGGCTCAATGCGAGCAGCCGCTACCTGGCCATCCTGCTCGGACCTGCCATCGGCGGCGGGCTGATGCTGCTGCTCGGGCCGGCATGGGGTCTGCTCGCCAACGTGCTGATCTTCGTGCCGTTCACGATCTTCACGTTCCGTACGTCGTACACGGGCCACGGCGGACGGGCTGTGGGCCGAAGCGCGCGGCCGTTTGCGTGGAGCGAGGTCGGCGGTGTGCTGGCGACCGCGCGCGCCGACTCGCGCATCATGACGATGATCGTCCTGGCGGGCGCCTCGTCGTTCTTCGTGGGGAACGCCTTCCAGGCGCAGATGCCCGAGTACGCCCACTATCTCGGCGCCGACGACGGCGGGGCGCTCTACAGCGTTCTGCTGGCCGCGAATGCCGCCGGGGCCATCCTCGGCGTGATTTGGCTCGAGGGCGGCGCGAACCTGCGGCCCAGCGTCCGCACGGCCATGCTCTTTGCGATTCTCTGGGGCATCACGATGGGCCTCTTCCCGCTGGCGCAGAGCTACGCGACTGCGGTGGCCCTGCTCGTGCTCGCCGGCATCTTCAGCATCGCGTTCACGTCGATGGCGCAGACGCTCGTCCAGATGCTCGCGCCGGCACACGTGCGCGGCACCATCATCGGACTCTTCAACACGTCGATGCTCGGGCTGCGCGCCGGGGCCGGCGTCACGGTCGGCGTGATCGGCGCCTTCGTCGGCGTGCGCTTGTCGCTGGAGCTGTCGTCGTTCGCGTTCGTCCTCGTCGCGCTGGGGCTGCTGGCCCGGGAGCGCGTCGCGAACGGCCGCCCCGCGGCGGCGATAGAAGAAACCGTGAATTGACCCACGTCTGGTTCCGGTTCTACGGCGAGCTGAACGACTTCGTGCGGCCGGATCGCCGCGCCCGCCGCTTCGTGCACGTACTGCGCGGCCCCGCCTCCGTCAAGGACACCATTGAAGCGCAGGGCGTGCCGCATCCCGAGGTCGACCTGATCGTCGTCAACGGGCAGGCGGTCGATTTCGGGTACCTCCTGCGCGACGGGGATCGAGTGGCGGTCTACCCGCCGTTTCGATCGCTCGATCTGGGGGATGTCGGGCGCGTCGGCGAGCCGCCGCCCGAGCCGCTGCGCTTCGTGCTCGACGTCCATCTGCAGAAGCTCGCGTCGCTCCTGCGTCTGGCGGGGTTCGATGCCGAGGTGCGGGAGGACGATGCGGACATTGCCCGAGCGGGCGGGCGGGACCGACGCGTGGTGCTCACGCGCGACCTCGAGCTGCTGAAGCGCAACGAGGTGCGGTGGGGCTACTGGGTGCGGACGACCGACCCGGCGCGGCAATTCCTCGAGCTGGTGCGCCGTTACGACCTGGCACCGGCGGCCCGGCCGTTCACGCGGTGTCTGTGCTGCAACGACCCGCTCCGGCCGGCGGCGAAAGAGGACGTGATCGATCGGCTGCCGCCGCGCGCACGCGCCGAGTTCGACGAGTTTCACACGTGTGACTCGTGCGGCCGCGTCTACTGGCGCGGGTCGCACTACCAGCGGCTGCGCCGCTTCCTCGACCAGGCGCTCAGGCGGGAAGGCCCGCCTCTGCGGTCCTCGGGCGCCCGGCGGTCGACATCGTCCGGCTGAGACCCGTCGACGGGGCGTCCGTGCGTGATGTTGTCGCGCACGATCGTGTCGCCGCCTCGTCCAATCGTCTTCGACGCGCATCACTGTACTGAATTCGCGAATCCGGCTACAATGCGCAAGCCGGGCACGCTGCACACCCCTCGCGCTGGCAATTGCCGGGAGGACCTTGTGAGACATCTGTGCCGACTCGCCGCCGTCGCCTGCGTGATCGGAGCTGCTGGAATCGGCGCACGCGTCGTGGAGGCGCAGGGCCAGCCGCCGCCGGATCTTCCGGCGGTGACCGTGCGCGGACAGACGTACACGCCGCGGTCGATTCTCGCGCGCAACATGGGGACCGAGGCGGACCAGACGACGGCGTTTCCGCCGCACCGGGTCATCGGCAACATCTATTACGTCGGCACGCGGACGCTGAGCTCGTTCCTCATCACGACGCCCGAGGGGCACATCCTGATCAACAGCACGTACGAGCGCAACGTGCCGACGATCGCGAAATCGGTGGAGCAGCTCGGGTTCAGGTTCTCCGACGTGAAGATCCTCCTCGGCACGCACGCGCACCGGGATCACCAGGAAGGCGACGCGCTGGTCAAGCAGATGACCGGCGCCCAGGTGCTGGCCATGGCGGAAGACGTGCCGGCACTGCGCGAGATGAAGACGAGCGGCCGCGAGCACCCGATCGACCGCGAGCTGCGCGACGGCGACGCGGTCCGGCTGGGCGGCACGACGCTCGTGGCGCGGCTGACGGCCGGCCATACGCGCGGCTGCACGACCTGGACGACGAGCGTGCAGGAGGCCGGCCGGACGCACAACGTGGTGATTCACTGCAGCCTGCGGGCGCCCGGCACGCTGACGCCCGGAGTCGTCAGCGAGTTCGAGCGCACGTTCACGCTGGTACGATCGCTCCCCTGCGACGTGCCGCTCGGCGATCATCCGGCGCAGTACAACATGCACGCCAAGCACGCGACGCTGCAGGCCGGCGGGCCGAATCCGTTCGTCGACGCCGCCAACTGCGGCCTCGAGACCGATATTCAGGAAGCGATGTTTCGCGCAGCGTTGGAGGAGCAGAGAGGGGGACGACCATGAAGCGCACAATACTTGCGGTGCTCGCCTGCACAGTCCTGCTCGGCCAGGCCTGGTCCGAGGCGCAGCAGCCGCCGCAGATCGAGGTGAAGAAGGTAGACGGCACCGACGGGGTCTACACCTTCCGCAACCAGAACAGCCAGGCGATGTTCATCGTCACGAAGGAAGGTGTCATCGCCACCGACCCCGTGGGATACGGACGGCCGCAGGGCGGGGCGCAGTATCTCGCCGAGATTCGCAAGGTCACGAATCAGCCGATCCGGTATCTGGTGTACAGCCATCATCATTTCGACCACATCGCGGGCGGCCGCGCGTTCAAGGAGGCCGGCGCGCGCGTCGTCGCGCACCGCCGGGCGCTCGAGCGGCTGAAGGTGCTGAACGACCCGAACACCGTGCTCCCGGACGAGACGGTGGACAAGACGCGGACAATCACGCTCGGCGGCACCGCGCTCGAGCTGACCTACGTGGGGCCGAACCACTCCGACAGCGCGCTCGTCATGCGGCTGCCGAAAGAGCGGATCGTGTTCGTCGTCGATCTGCTGCCCGTCGGGCAGATCCCGGGACGCGGGATGATCGACTTCTATCCGCTCGAGGCGGAGCAGTCGATCAAGCAGATTCTCTCAATGGACTGGGAGCGGCTCATCCCCGGCCATCCGGGTGATGGTGGCCGGCTCGGGACGAAGAAGGACGCCCAGGATCAGCTCACGTTCCTCCAGGACGTCTCGGCGGCCGTGAAGACCGAAGCGCAGCAGGGGCGGTGCTGGGAGCCGGTCGAGAAGGAGCTCAAGATCCCGAAGTACGCGGAGTGGCCCGGCTACGAGGCGAACCTGATCTTCTCGCTGCGCAGGTACTGCGCGCTGTGGGGCCGGGGGACATAGTAGGCAGTAGGCAGTGGGCAGTCCCGAAACTGCCTACCGCCTATTGCCTACCGCCTATTTTTCAAATGCGTCTAGCGCGGATTTGTGGGGCGAGCCTTTCAGGCTCGCCTCGCGAACCCGAAGGGTTCGCGCCACAGAAACGAAATCCGCGCTAGTTAGCGCTGCCCCGGGAATCCCTCGCGCGCCGCCTCTGGTCCGCCCTGGATGAACAGCGGCTTGTCGGGGACGTCGGCCTTGGCAATCCGCGACAGCGCCCCGTGCGACTCGACGACCTTGCCGCCGTAGCCCTCGAACACCACCTTGTCGCCGGGCAGCAGCGTCGATCGGCCCCACCCCTGGCGCTGCACCGTGTTCGGGCTCGCCATCTCCATGTTCCAGTTGGTGACCGTGCCGCCCGCGCCGGTGACGTCGATGTAGATGTGCATGTGGGGATTGGTCCACTCGATCTTCGTCACCACGCCCGACAGCGCCACCTTCTTCTTGGCGTCGTACTCCGTGTCGAACCCGTGATGCGCGAATGCCGGCGCCGCCAGGCAGATGCAGGAGACGGCCAGCGCAGCGCGTCGATGAATTCGGCTCATATCACGCCTCCAAGGCCCAAAGCCTATTTCTCGAGCTTGCCCTCGCTGTTCGGGCGGTAGCCGCCAGCGATGCCAACCTGATTGTTCTCGGTGCAGATGTACTCCATCAGCTCGATGCCCGCGGCGGCGAGCCGCGCCTCGAACTTGAGCTGCACGGGGCGCGAGAAGGCGCCGGGATCGTCGAGGGTGAAGGCGTTCACGAGCGTGCCGTTGTTGATGCGCGTCCACCGCTCGATCGTATGGAGCTGCTCGGTGTGCGGAGTGCCGCGTGCGTCGAACCAGAACTTGTCGTTGTAGCCGACGGTGTCGATCACGAGCGTGTCGCGGTCCCACGACCCGAGCGAGTGCCCCCACCACGTCGGGAACAGATGATCGGCGTCGGGATGCTTGCGGCCGTCCATGTAGACGACGCGGTGCGCGCCGGCGTCGCCGGTCTCGTGGAGCACGTAGACATACGTCAATCCCTTCGCCGTATACGACATCGAGAACTTCCACGGGTACGGATTGACGCGCGGGACGCTCATCGGCAGGCAGTAAATGTACGGCTCCTCGTAGGTCGTCTTCTCGCGCTTGGCCCGCAGCTCGCGCGCCCACGGCAGCAGCGGCAGCTCGCCCGGCTTGAGCCCGCCTTCCCGCTCGATGTCGGCATCGGACCCGCCGCCGACCCACGGGCCGGTCAGATCGGGCTTGCCGTCGTGGAGTCGCGGCACGGGCAGGTTGATGATCTTCGGGTCGGTCTCGATGGGACCGGGCCGGCCGGCCGGGATCTGACGCACCCGCTCTTCCTGCGGCTGCGCCTGCCCCTGCGCCTGCACCAGGACGCCGGCCGCCAGGCCAAGGACCGCGGCGATTATGAGAGCTGTCCGCACATCGCACCTCCCCCTCGCTGGTAGGCGGTAGCTGGTAGCAACGGGCACCGCTTCCTACGCCCTGCGGGCTACCGGCGAGCCGTGCGGCATTATCGGCGATCTGGTGTACAAGTGGTCTCGCAATTTCACTTGCGAGGTGCAGCCATGGGAGACGCTCTGCGAAGGGGACCCGCACTGGCGGCGGCGGTCGGGCTGGCCGCGCTGGTGCTCATCGGATCGTTCGCGCCGGCCGGCGCGGCGCGGGCACAGGCGCTGCCGAACCCGTACCGGATGGTGGAGTCGTGGGCCAAGCTGCCGGGCGGCCGCGGCATGGGCGCGGTGGGCGACGTCACCATCGATCGCGACGGCCGGCATATCTGGGCGGTCATCCGGTGCGAGCCGCTCGCCGATCCGGCGCGGTTCGGCGACGAATGCCGCGACTCGAAGACGGACGTTGTCCATAAGTTCGCCCCCGACGGCACCGTCGTCACGAGCTTCGGCGGCGGCGGCATGTTCATCTGGCCGCACGGCATCGACGTCGACCCCGACGGCAACGTCTGGGTGACCGACGGGGTCGCGGCGAACCGCATCCCGAAAGGGGATAAGCGCGGGCACCAGGTGGTCAAATTCAGCCCGCAGGGCAAGGTCCTGATGACGCTCGGCATGCCGGGCATGGCCGGGTCCGACCAGATGCACTTCAACTCGCCGGCCGACGTCGTCGTGGCGCCGAACGGCGACATCTTCGTCGCCGACGGCCACAACGAGAACGGCAACAACCGAGTGGTCAGGTTCTCGAAGGACGGGAAGTTCATCAAGGCGTTCGGGAAGACCGGCTACGGTCCGGGCGAGTTCCGAACGCTGCACGGGATCACGATGGACGCGCAGGGGCGCCTCTTCGTGGCCGATCGCTTCAACAACCGCGTGCAGATTCTCGACCAGGACGGCAAGCCGCTCGCCCAATGGCTGCAATTCGGCCGGCCGAGCGGCGTCTTCCTCGACAACGTGCGCGGCCGGATCCTGGTCGCCGACTCGGAGTCCGACGATGTGCAGAACCCGGGGTGGGATATGGGGATTCGGATCGGCGACCTCAAGACGGGCGCCGTCCACGAGTTCATCCTGTTCCCGTGGGCCGACCCGCGGGATACGGCCGGCAACGGCGCCGAATTCGTGGCCGTCGACCGCGACGGCAACATCTACGGCGGCGAGCCGCGGCCGAAGATGTTGCGGAAGTACGTGCGCGTGCGGCCTTAGTTGGTAGTTGGTGGTTGGTAGTTGGTAACCAGCTACCAGCCAACAGCCTGTCCGTCCTTGCGATGGTCCGACCCGGCGCGATACACGCCGTTGACCGGCAGGTCGTCGGTCACGCTGCGGCGGTCGAGGGTCGGCTCGGAGAGCGAGGGATCGCGCGTGAACAGGATCCCCTGGTACCCCCCGACCGAACCGCCGTCGACCGGTTGCACCACGTGTCCCTTCGCGCGCAGCGCGGCGCCGACCACCTGAAAGAGGCTCGCCTCGAGTGAGAGCACGTTGGCGCCCTGGTTGTGCGTCACGCGTGCCGCGTCGGTCGTCATCTGCACGTTCATGCCCAGGTCGATGAGATTGAGCATGTGCTGGACGTGCGATTCCGGCTGAACGCTCCCGCCCATGTTGCCGAACGCCATGACCGGCTGGCGATCCTTCATGACGAGCCCGGCAATGATCGTATGGAAGGGGCGTTTGTGCGGAGCGACGAGATTGGCGCTGCGCGGGTCGAGCGAGAACGCCGTCCCGCGGTTGTGCAGCACGAAGCCGTACTTGCCCACGGTGGCGCCGCTCCCGTACACGCTGTACACGCTGTGGATGAGCGACACCATGTTGCCCCAGCGGTCGGCCGTCGCGAGATAGATCGTGCCGCCGTCGGTCCGCGCACCGGATCCCGGCGTCGAGGCCGCGTTCGGATCGATGCGGCCGCACAGCGTGGCGGCGTGCTCCTTGGACAGCAGCCGCGCGACCGGCACCTGTGCAAACTTCGGATCGGCGTTGTTGGCGTACAGGTCGGCGTAGGCGAGCTTCTTCGCTTCGACGACGAGGTGCCAGTACATCGGGTCCATGTGTCCCAGCTTGGCGAGACTCATGCCCAAAGGCGGGACGCACACCTCGAGAATGTTGAGCATCTCGAGCACGGCCATTCCCTGGCCGGGCGGCGGCAGCTGGAAGACGTCGTAGCCGTGGTAGTTCGTCGAGATCGGCTCGACCCACTCGGGCTCGAATTCGGCGAGATCGGCCCGCGTCATGACCCCGCCGTTCGCCTGGACCTTCTCCACGATCGCCGCCGCGATCTCCCCGCGATAGAAGGCGTCACGCCCCTGCTGCTGCAGGAGGCGGAGCGCGGCGGCAAGGCCGGGATTCCGGATGATGCTGTACAGCGGCGGTGCCCCGCCGGAGACCAGGAACGTGCGCGCGGAATCCGGATCGTTGCGCAGCGCGCCGACCACGGCAGAGAGATCGTCGTGGCGGCGCTCGGCGAGCGCCCAGCCCTCGTCCGCGATCCGGCCGGCGCGGTCGAACGTCTCCTTGAACGTCATCGTGCCGAACCGCTTGAGCAGCGCGTCGTAGCCGGCAATCGCGCCCGGCACCGTCGCCGCATTCACCCCACGTCCCGGTACGGCGCCCACCCGCAGCCGCTCGCGGAAGAACTCCGGCGTCCATCCCGCGGGCGCCCAGCCGGCCGAGGCCAGCCCATAGAGCTTCCTGTCGCGAGCCGACCAGACGAGCGCGAACAGATCCCCGCCGATGCCGGTGTCGTTCTGCGACGTGACGTCGAGCACGGCGCCGGTGGCGACGGCAGCGTCGATCGCATTGCCGCCCTTCTGCAGGATCTCGAGGCCGGCCTGCGCCGCGAGCGGATCGCTCGTGGCGACGACGCCATGCCGTGCGAGCACTTCGGACCGGCCCTGGCTGCGCCACCCCTGCGCGCGCAGGCCGGGGACGGTCTCGATCGTCTCGGCCGGGTTCGGGGCGTCAGCGGTGGGAATCCCGAACGGGTGCGGCGACTGCGCGGTGGGAGTGCCGACCCACGGGGCCGCCGCAATCACAGTGGCTACGAGCAGGAAGCGGGCGTACGTGTGTGCGCGCATAGAAGGTCAGTCGCGTAGACGGGGTGTGCTGCGAGCGACCGGCTACCAGCTACCGCCTACCGGCTGGCGCCATCATACGCTCAATCGTCGAGCGCCGCCCATGCGAGGAGCGCGTCGCGGATGGCGCGCGCCACGACGCGCGTGAACCGCTCGTCGTGCAGCGCGTCGACGTTGCCCGACGGGTCGTAGGTCAGGGTCTTCTGGCTCAGATCGATCGTGACGCGCTGCGCGCGCGGACCGGTGCGCGCCACATCGATGTTGACGAGGCGCACGCCCGTTTGCGACGGCGCGAGCAGCGGCTCGAACCTGCGGGGCGCTCGGCGGAGGCCGCGTTCGATGGCGGTACGGAAGGCGGCCGGGTCGAGCGCGGTCGGCTGCTGCGCGGCGCTGACGGCCGCGAAGAGGCCGGCCATGAGCACGGCATACGCTCGAGCTCGTCGCGGGGTGCTCATGCGTTGCAGCCCCGATGGGGCTGCAACACACGTGCCTCACGGGATGGCTAGGCGATGCCGGTCTTGCGCGGGGGCTCCGCCTTGGACGTCTTCATCCGGAGCTGCTTGATGCTGTTCTCGAGGCGCTCGGCGAGCTCGCGCTCCTGCCTCAGCGTCTGGATGGCGGTCTGCACTTCCTGCATCGTGAAGTCGATCTGCGCCAGCTTCTCGCTGATGTGGTCGATCATCGTCTTCTGCTCGTTGATCGTCTCGAGGTTCACGCTGACGTCCTCGAGCAGGTTCGAGATGAGGTTCGTCTTCGCCAGCACCTCATCGACCGTCTGCCGCCGTGTCTCGATGGCGGCGATCTTCTCCTCGGTCTCGGCCGCCGTCGCCAGCAGCTCCTGGATTCCCTTCTTGACCGAGGAGACCTCCTCGCGGTGGCCGGCGACGAACTGCAGGTCGGCCTTGCTCCTGGCGCCGACCTCGTGCACGGCATCGACCTGCGCCTTGATGGCTGCCACGACGGTCTCGCGGTCGGCGATGTTCTTGATGAGCGACTCGAGCCCGGCCGCCTTCTGGAGGAGCTCGGTGACCTTCCCCTCCACGCCGGCGACCTTCTTCTCCGAGAACGCAATCTGGGCGCGCCGCTGCTCGAGCTGCTTGAAGAGGGTTGCGGTGCGCTTGAGCTGATCCTCGGTGGCGGCGACCTGCGCGGACGCGTCGCGCTGATATGTCTGGATGCGCGCGAGCTCGCCGATGAGCTCCTCCTTGATGGCGGAAGCGCGGCCGAGCTCGTCGTTGAGCGCCTGGGTCTGCTTCATGCGCCCGTTCGCCTCGGCCACGAGCGCCCGGCCCGCCTCGACCGACTCGGCGAGCCGCGCCTCCTGCTCGCGCAGGACCGCCTCGTCGCGCGTGACCTCCTTGACGTGCGCGTGGATCGCGTCGACCTGCCCCTCGAGCGCGGTGAGCCGCGTGGCCAGCGGCAGCACCTGCTTCTGGCGCTCGGCGACGGCCTCGACCTTCTGCTGGGCGTCGAGCGTCTGGGCGAGGATGGCGTCGCACTGGCTCTTGAGCGTATCGAGCTCGGTCCGGCGGGCGAGCTGTTCCGCCAGCTTGCCGTCGACGTCGGTCGCCAGCGCGTGCAGCGCGTCGACGCGCCCCTGCAGCCTGTCGACGAGCTGCAGGCGGGACGCGACCTGCGCGATCTGCGAATCGAGCCGCGCCGTCAGCTCGCCGAGCCGCGTCGTCTGCTTGACGCCCTCGTCCACGAGCGCGAGCTTGGCGTTGACGGCGTTGAGCGTGGCGTCGAGCTGCGGCGTCCGCGCCATGAACGACGTCATCCGCTCGCCGAACGCCTCGAGCGCCGAGCGGTCGCCGGCGAGCCTGTCGCGGAGCTGCGCGATGTCGGCGTACGCCTTGTGGAAGTCGTGGATCTGCTGCTGCAGCGCATCGAGGTCCTGCCGGCCGCGCAGCAGGCTGTCGTGCCGCTGCGCCGTGCGCTTGGCGAGCTCGTCGACGTGCTCCAGCTGCTCGTGCAGCGCGTCGAGGGCCGCCTGCTTCTTGGCGAGCTCATCGGCCTGGCCGGTCAGCGTCTGGAAGTCCTTGGTGAGCGCGTCGACCTTCTGGTGGAGCTGCAGCAGGCTGCGCTCCTTCGCCGCGACGCCGTCGATGCGCGTCTCGGCCTCGGCCGCCGCGGTCTGCAGCGCGCGCAGCCGCAAGTCGATCGCGTCGATCTCCTTCTTCTCGAGCGCCAGACGGTCGAGCGACCCGCGCAGGCTCTCCATCAGCGCCTGGCCTTCCTTCTCGAAGCGCGCCGACTGCCGCGCCAGGTCGTCGCGCGCCTTGGTGACCGCCTCCACCGAGACGTTCGTCTGATCGACGAGCGCCTCGATGCGCCCGACGGTCTCCTCGCTCTTGTGCGCGTCCTTGAGCGCCTCGTTGAGCTTGTTGATCTGGACGTCCATGTTCCAGACCATCTCGTTGAGGCGGTTGGCCTCGACGACGGCGCGCTCGACGGTGTGCTTCTGGCTCTCGAGCGCCTTGGCCTTCTGGGCCACGTGCTCGGCGAGGGCGTTGAGGCCCGCGAGCTTCTCCTCGGTCGTCTTGCTCAGCTCCTGGAGCTGCATCAGCGGCCCGAGCTTCTTCTCGAGGTCCTTGACCGTCTCGGCGGCCGTGCGCGAGTCCTCGCGCGCCTCCTTCGACGTCTCGCGGAGCCGCGTGTAGTCGTGGGCCAGCTGGCCGGCTGTGCCGCGGATCTGATCGAGCTCGCCGCGCACGGTGGCGGCCTGCTTGAGCGAGCTCTGGATCTCGCCCTGCGTCTGGCGGAGCTGCTTGCGGAACTCCTCGAGCGTCGCCTGCTCGCGCTTGAGGGAGGCGACCGCCGCCTGGGCCTCGAGCGCCTGCGACGAGAGCTGCTGCACCGACTGGCGGTGCTTCTGGATCTCGCCGTCGGGGGCGATCAGCTTCTCGGCCGCGTCCTGCGCCTGCTGGGCGGCATCGAGCATCTTCTGGATGCGAGCGTCGATCTCCGCGAAGGTGCGGACGCGCTCCTCCAGGCCGGCGACGCGCCTGTCGACCTCGGCGAGGCGGCCCGTCGCGGTGGTCGTCTTCTCGTCGACCTCGCCCAGGGTCTTGCCGATCTGGGTCAGGCGGGAGCTGCGCATCGTGATCTGCGTCAGCATCGTGTTGAGCGCGCTCCGCTCTTCGCGTGCCGACGCGATGAGGCTCTGGAGCTCCTCGACCTGTTTTTGCGACCGTCCGCCGGTCAATCCTTTCAGCGCATCCAGCATGCCGTTCCTCCGGAATACAGAGAATATCGGCACAGCCGGACGCGCTCAAGAGCCCTCCGGCCGGGCTTCCGGGCGGTCATTGCCCGAAACTGCACGAAGGGGTCCGACCCCCTTATGATTGAGCGGTGATCCCGTATCACGACGAGAATGAGACCCTTCGCACCCCCATCGTCACCCTCGCCATCATTGCGCTGACGACGCTCGCCTGGCTCCTCGTGCAGGGCGCCGGCGCCGCGCTGCCGCTGATGCAGTCGGTCTGCGAGCTGGGACTGATTCCCGGCGAGCTGACGCTGTCGGTGCCCCCGGGCACGCCGTTTCCGATGGGGGAGGGCATCGCCTGCCGCACCGATCCCGGCCGGCAGGTGTCGAACGTGCTCACGTCGATGTTCCTGCACGGCTCGTGGATGCACCTGATTGGGAACATGTGGTTCCTGTGGCTCTTCGGCAACAACGTCGAGGACTCGATGACGCGGCCGCGCTTCGTCGCGTTCTACCTGCTCACGGGGCTCGCGGCGGCGCTCGCGCAGGTCGTCGCAGACCCGTCGTCGGGAGTGCCGATGGTCGGCGCGTCGGGCGCGATCAGCGGCGTGATGGGTGCCTACCTCGTGCTCTTTCCACGCGTACGCGTCTACACGATGGTGCCGCTCGGCTTCTTCCTGCAGTCGATGGCGCTGCCGGCGTGGATGATGCTCATCTACTGGGCCTTCCTGCAGTTTGCCGGCGGCGTGACGAGCGTGGTCTCGGAGCAGACGGGCGGCGTCGCGTTCTGGGCGCATCTCGGCGGGTTCGCGGCCGGCGTCGTGCTCGTCAAGCTCTTCGAGCGCCGCGATCGGGTGCTGGCGCACGCCGCGCGCCACTGGAGCCCCAGGCATTGAACGTCGTCGAGCGACGTACTCCCGCGTACGTAGGCCGGGTCTCGCGGCGGCCGTGATCGGGCCGCCGCAGAGCCGGCATTTGGATCAGTGGGCCAGCGGGTTCGGGCGCACCTGGACGTGCGCCGCGAACGGCTTGGTGCCCTTGCCGCCCTCGATCAGCCACGGCGTACGATCGCCGTTGGCGGCCCAGAGCCCGCGTCCCTTCCAGCCAGCCTTCGGATCGTCGATGCGGCCGTCGAGCCCCTTGGCGTAGAAGCCGATCGGGTACGGCACGCGCAGCACGATCATCTGGCCGTTGCGGTAGGCGATGAACCCGTCGTTGAGGTTCCCCGTCGCGATCGGCACGTTCTCGCCGAGCCCGAGCGTGTTGTGCTGGTCGACCCACGAGTAATAGCTCGACTCGGCGCTGGTGTCGCCGAGGCCGCGGAAGCCGGGGCCGGGGAACTTATGGAACGTCCAGCCCTCGGGGCAGTGGTCGCCGGTCGCCTTCGGCCCGTTCAGCGGCCCCTTGCACGTGCGGCGGTCGAAGCTGCCGAAGTGGCCGCTCGCCAGCGACACCCACACCACGCCGTTGCGATCGATGTCACCGCCGCGCGGGCCGAAACCCGGAAGCGGCACGTTATAGATCTCGGTGATGGCCGTCTCCGGCGGGTTCGGACCGGGCACGACGCGCACGACGGCGCCTGAATTGGTCCAGTACGTACCCCAGATCGAGCCATCCGCCGGGCTCGGCATGACCGCGTAGAAGCCGGCGTTGATCCGTTTGTCCTTGGTCGGATCCACCGGATCGTCCGGGCCGACGTAGGCGTCGCGCTTGCCGTTGCCGTTGGTGTCGAGCACGAACGGCGTCCAGCCGGACGACTTCGCGACATCGTGCGTCTGGTCCCACATCTTCGTGTTGACCCAGCCGAGCACCTGGCCGCCGCCGCTGAACCAGACGGTGTCGTTCGGGTCGTAGCCGAACTGCGGGTGGTGCGTGCCGAAGCAGAGATCGAGGAACGTGTACTTCATCGTCTTGGGATCGAGGACCGCCGCCTGGCGTGTGCTGCGCTCCATCGGAAACGCCTTGGCCGACGGGTGATCCGATCCCTGCTTGCAGTAGGCCGGGTTGTTCATGTCGCGGTCGGCCGCCGTCATCCAGACGCGGCCCTGCCGGTCGAGCATCGAGTTGTGGTTGTTGACGTGCGTGTCCCAGATCCGCCGGTTGCCCCAGTAGGCGGACGGCTGCGCCGGATCGAGGCCGGCGGCATGACCCGGGCCGAGCGCCAGCGGCGCGTCTTCGCTCACCGGCACGCGGAAGGTCGTCCAGGTGTTCTTCACCGGGTCGAGCATCGGGATCTCGTCGCCGGCGTACTCAGGCGACCCGTAGAGCAGGCCGTTCGCGTTGACGGTGGGGGAGCGGCGGTCGCTCGAGATCAGGTCGTGGAGGTACTTGTCCTCGTAGTACCAGTCGCGCAGTGTGATGACGACGTTGCGCTCGACGCCCTGCGGGCGGGGCGGCTGCGCGAACGGCAGCTCGCCGTTCTTGATGCGGTCGGTCCAGTCGGCGAAGTTCTGAATCGAGAGCGGCCCGAGCTGCGTGAGCTGGCCCATCATCTGCGCGCCCGCCTGGCCCGACTGCACGCGGCGGATCCACGCGTCGCGCGAGGAGAGACTGGCGAAATCGCTCGGGATCGTGCGCGTCGCGAGCTGCCCGAGCTGGTGACACCCGATGCAGCCGCTGTTGTTCATCTGGTAGCGCCAGCGCTGCAGGTCGATGCCCTTCGGGATCTGCGTGCCGTCGAACTGGCCGGCATCGGGAATCTTCAGCATCGAGTACCAGTAGATGGCGGGGTAATAGTGCGCCGCCTCGGCGGGCGTGCGCGCCACCTTCGCCGTGATGTTGAGACTGCGCCCCGGCGCGCTCGTCGTCTTGTCGCTGTCGACGAGGCCGTAGCCGCGCGCCCACACCGTGTAGGTCGCCTTCGGCAGGTCGGGAATGACGTAGCGCCCCTGGTCGTCGGTGACGACGCTCCGGATGAAGCGCGACTGGAAGTCGCGCGTCTCGGCAATCACCCAGACGCCGGCCTCCGGCCCGTTCGGCCCGGTCACGGCCCCGCCGATGTCGTCAGTGTCGATCTCGACCGCGGCGCGCTGCTGCGCGTGCGTGGACGTAAAGACCCACGCGACGAGCAGGGTGACCGAGGCGAGTCCGAACAGCACTCTGAGAGGTCGATTCATACGAGTTCCTCCGACATTTGCGATTTGTGATTAGTGATTTGTGATTTGAAATCACAAATCGCTAATCGCTAATCACGAATGAACTTTCGGGCAGCCATGAGTTCCGGCCGATCGGTGTCGGCGTCGCGCGCAATGTGAAGCAGCTCATTGTAGTACGTTTTTGCCTTCCCGCGGTCGCCGGCGGCCTCGGCGGCGCGTGCGGCGCCGTACACGCCGCGGAACCGGTTCGGCTCCTTTTTCATCGTCGCCTCGAAGGCGGCGAGCGCCTCCTTCGGGCGACCGGCCTCGAGCAGCATGTCGCCCAGCAGCTCGCGCGCCGGCGCCAGCGGGCCGGGCGTCACGGCCGCCTTGTCGGTGGCGTCCTCGGCGTCGGCCGCGGCGCGGAGTTGCGCGATCCCCTCGTCGCGGCGGCCGCTCGCAAACGTCTGCCACGCGAGCGCCACGCGACGCTGGATGTCGACCTGCTCGGCCCAGTACGGATCGGCCATCGACTGGAGCGTGTCGCGCAGCTCGCCAAGGCGGGTGATGTCGGCGGTCGCGGCATCCGGTGTGCCGCTGCGCGAGGCGCCGATCGCGCGGGCGAAGTGCGCGAGCCCCTCCGTGTACGGCGTGGCGGGCGCCGGCTGCACGGTGAGCGCCGCGGCCGCGGCCCAGTCGCCCCGTTCGAGCGCGTAGCGCGCGGGAATCGCAGCGACGGCGAACGTGTTGGCGCCCGGCTGGCTCTGGATGACGGCCGCCCGGTCGAGCGCGCCCTTCGCCGCCCGGTCGCGCCCCGTCTGCAGATACGCGTATGTCTGATAGTCGAGCGCGTGCAGCTCGGCGTTGGTGTCGTTGGTCGTGCGGGCCGTTTCCTGCGAGCGGCGATTCGTGTCGATCGATTCCTGCCACAAGCCGAGGCGCGTGAACGTGTGCGACGGCATGTGAAGCGCGTGCGGCGCCGCCGGCGCGAGCGAGGCGTAGCGGCGGGCGGCGGTCAGCGCGCGGTCGGCGAGCGGCGGGGCGTCGTAGGCGTGGATGATGTAGTGGGCCAGCCCCGGATGCATCGGCAGCTGCTTGAAGAGCGGATCGAGGATCTTCGCCGCCGCGAGGAGCTTCGAATAGGTCTTGTCGGTGGGGAGCTGCGACTGCGTGATCGCCAGCGCCGACAGAATCCGCACTTCGACGTCCTTCGGGTTATCGGAGGCGACCTTCTGCATCGCCGCCTCGTAGCGCAGCACGCGATCCCGATGCGTGGCCGGGTCGAGCGAGCCGTAGAGGATCCCCACCGCCTCGATGAGCGCGCGCTCACGCGGCGTCGGCATCCCGGTGCTTCGCGCCTTCTCCATCGTCGCGGTGCCTGCCTTGAGGACGGGGACGCCCTTCACGCCGGCATACGGGTTGCCCCACTGGGCCATGGCGATGCCCCAGTAGGCGAGCGCGCACGACGGGTCGCGCGCGAGGATCGACTGGAACATCTTGATCGCCTCGGGGAACCAGAACGAGTGGTACATCGCGACCGCGGTGTTGAAATCAGCGCGGACGGCGGGTGCGCACGAGGTGTCGAACGTGACGCTCGCGCTGCCGACCTGATCGGCGGCGGCCGCGCCGTGATCCTCGTGCTGGGCGAAGGCGGGCACGGACACCAGCAGGGCAGCGGCCATGGCCGCAGAGACGAGGCGTGTCATCGATGACATCTCCCGATAACTGCTGAAGTCGCAGTCATCTACAGTCGCCGAGGATACACAACGATACGAGGGACTGTCTATCGGGGAGTTCGGCTACAATTGCACGTGCAATTGGCGGTTTCTGATTTGTGATTTGACAAAAACCTCCGAAGTCGCGAATCACTAATCATCAATGTTGGGAGGGCATCTCATGTACAAGCACTCCATTGCCATTGTTGCCGCGTTCGGACTGCTGGTGGTTCTGGCCGCTCCGCTGGCCGCGCACCATGGGTGGGGCGGACAGGCGCAGGAGGAAACGACGCTGACCGGCACGCTCGCCGCGCCGGTGAGCCTCTCGGGTCCGCATGCGACGATGAAGATCAAGACGGCGGACGGCCAGGTGTGGGACATCACGATGGCGCCGCCGGCGCGCACGGCGAGCGCGGGGCTGAAAGAGGGAATCATCCCCATGGGCGCACCGGTCACCGTGCGCGGGCATCGGAACACCACTCGCGGCAAGTTCGAGATGAAGACCGAGGTCGTGCAGTGGAACAACCGCACGTTCCCGGTCTACGGCGACAGGCACTGAACTCCTCTGAGCGCCGGGATCCGGGACCCCGGGTCGGGGATCCGGATCCGGCGCGTCGGAGTCCGCATCCTCGGATCCCGGATCCCGGATCCCGAATCCCGATCTGATGGCCGATTTCCTGGCGTGGATGGAGGCGTCCATGCTTGGGGTCCTGGTGCGCGGGTCGGGCGTCTGGACCTACGCGTTCCTCAATCTCTTTCACATCCTCGGCGTCTCGACGCTCTTCGGCTCGATGCTGATCCTCGATCTGCGGCTGCTGCGCCTCACGCGGCGCGTGCCGATTGACGCGCTGGCGCGCATCAGCCTGCCGCTGGCGAAGACGGGCTTTGCGGTGGCGGCGGCGACCGGCATCAGCATGCTGTGCACCAACGCGACGGAGTACGTCGACAATCCGTTCCTGCTGATCAAGTTCCCCGCGATTGCCGTCGGGCTCATCAACGTCGCCGTCGTCAGCCGACTTCCGGCCTGGCGCGCCACGCGCGAGCGCGAGCTGACCACGGGCGAGAGCCGGCAGCTGGCGGTGATGGGCGGCATCTCACTGGTGAGCTGGGTGACCGCCGTGGCGGCCGGACGCATGATCGGTTACTGGTGATCGCGAAGGCCTCAGGCCTCAGGCCCAAGTCCAAGGCCCGAGCCGTGTGGTCGCCCTTGCGTGTGTCACAATGATCTGTCTGGTGTTCAAGCACTCGAGCACCAGTGAACCGGAGCACCTGCCCGTGGGTCCCCATCGTCCAGAGGCCTAGGACGCGGCCCTTTCAAGGCCGAAACCCGGGTTCGAATCCCGGTGGGGACGAATCCCTCCTTCGCTGCGCTCAGTCGGGCTCGTCCCGCACCGGTCTTCAGGCACGCCGCGTCTCGCATCCGCTCGACGCGAGCGGGCACGAATCCCGGTGGGGATGCCACGCAACATTTGGAAAGCCGGCGTCGGTCAGCAGCTTGTCGAAGCTGACCTCGCCCTCGAACTCGTAGAACCCCTCGCGCGCGGTGAAGCCCGAGGCCGTTGCTCTCGCGTCGGACCAGCTGCTCGAACTGATCGCCACGCTGAAGGGCGCGGCCGCGAAGCTCCGGCAGCGACCCGCGGTCACGTCGCAGCGGCCGACGATTCACTGACGACTGCCTGTCGATCGACTTCAGACTCGGCGATGAGAACCGGACAGTCTCGCTCCGCGGCCCAGCCTCGAATCTGGTCACGATTGGACATCGTCATGCGTTTTCCGAGAATGACCCGTCGCAGCAGCGTGGGAGCGAAGCTGACGAACGGGTGCTCGCCGTTCTTGAACATCTCGAAGAATACCGGACCACCCCGCGGAAACATCACGAGCCGCGCTTCCTGTTCGTCTTGCCACCGGGTGGTCTTTCGATACATGAAGAAGTTGTGAGGGTTGTTCACGTCGAGAGCGGCCACGTCGTCGTCGTAGTGGACCTCGAGGGCATGCCGAAACAGGCCTTCATTCGCGAACTCCAAACAGTAGCCGGTGTGGTTCCCGCCATACTCCTTCCACATGTAGGCGCTCTCTCGGGCCATCGACAACGAGTAGATCCGATTCCGTTCACTTTCTTGGCGCAGCAGGATTTCCATCTTCTGGAGTATGGTCGCTGCCCCGAACCGCCTCGTGTTGTAGGTGATGACCGCGACTTCATGAGCAAGCCACGCGAGATCGGCCGCAGCGTGGCGCCTGATAAAGTCGTTCACGACGAATCGGGTGACGTCCTCGACGGGCAACTGCTTAAGGGCCGCCCAACCATCGCGTGGATCGTTTAGCTGTGGGTGCGACGGGAAGTAGATTTCGTGCTTGAGCAGGACGTGCCGGAGCCGCTCAAGGTGATCGGCGGTCGAATACTTGTAGAAATGCGAGCATGTCGGGACGCGCGGCTCAAACAATTCAGCTTTCGCCCTGCACAGACAATCCTAGCCCAGTCTGACCACCTAGCTGAGCCACGTCCCTAGGCCCGGAAAATTCACGAAGGGGCCGATTTCGGTAGAGACACAAACGCCTCCGCATGGTAGAAAGTCGTTGCCACACGATCCTTCTCCACCACGGAGGCG
>JACPCS010000008.1 GCA_016184455.1 Acidobacteriota bacterium | reverse complement strand
GCCACATGGCGGTTCGGCACGATCATCAGATGGCCGTTGTTGTAGGGATACAGATTGAGGATGACGTAGCAGGTCGTCCCCTCGAAGACAACCAGCTCGGTTTGCCTGCGGCAGAAGATGCAGCCGGAGGAGGCGTCGCCGCGCGTCACGTACTCAAGACGCCACGGCGACCAGAGGCGCTCCACACGCGTTCAGACGCTTGCGGTATCGGAGGATGCGGTCGCGGAGGGGGCGCTCGACGCCGACGTCTCGCCCACCTCGCGATTGATCAGGTCCTTGAGCTCCTTGCCCGGCTTGAAGTAGGGCACCTTCTTCGGCGGCACGTCCACCTTGTCGCCGGTCTTCGGATTGCGCCCCTTCCGCGGCTCGCGCTTGCGCAGCCGGAAGCTGCCGAACCCCCGCAGCTCGATCTTCTCGCCGCGGTGCAGCGCGTCGATGATGCTCTTGAAGACGGTGTCCACGATCACCTCCGAGTGCTTCTTCGTCAGCTCGGACACGCGCGACACCTCTTCCACGAGCTCCGCCTTCGTCATGCTGCCGTTGGGAGTGCTCATTCCCGTCCTCGCCCCCGGAGGCCCGAAGGCCTCCGGCTACCTGCTTACCGATTTCTGAAGTGATCCCCCAGCGTGGCCGTGCCGGTCCCCTCGTGCTCGGACGCGTAGGCCTGCCAGTCGTCCGACTTGAGAGCCCGGATGCTGAGGCCGATCTTCCGCTCCGCCGGGCTCAGCTTGATGATCTTCATCTGATAGCTGTGGCCCACCTGGAGGTCGATCTTCTCGCCGCCGTGCGAGTCGTCGAACTCCGAGACGTGGATCAGCCCCTCGATTCCCTCGTCGAGCTCGACGAAGGCGCCGAAGTTCGTCATCCGCGTGACCTTCCCCTCGACAGTGCCGCCTACGTTGTGGCGCGAGAAGAAGTCGTCCCAGATGTCGGTGGCGAGCTGCTTGAGGCCGAGCGACAGCCGCTGGTTGTCGGCATCGATGCTGAGCACCATCGCCTCGACAACGTCGCCCTTCTTGACGACCTCCGACGGATGCTTGATCCGCTTGCTCCACGACATGTCGGAGATGTGGATCAGGCCGTCGATGTCCTCCTCGACCTCGACGAACGCGCCGAACTCGGTGAGGTTGCGGACCTTCCCCTTGATCCGGGTGCCGACCGGGTACTTCTCGGCCAGCTCGTGCCAGGGGTTGCTCTCGACCTGCTTGAGGCCGAGCGAGATGCGCCGCGCCGCCGGGTCCACGCCGAGCACCATGGCATCGACCGCGTCGCCGACGTTCAGGATCTTCGACGGGTGCTTCACCCGCTTGCTCCACGACATCTCGGAGACGTGGATGAGCCCCTCGACGCCCGACTCGAGCTCGACGAAGGCGCCGTAGTCGGTGAGGCTGACGACCTTGCCGCTCACGCGCGCGCCCACGGGATAGCGGTCCTGCACCGTGGCCCAGGGATCCTGGATGAGCTGCTTGTGCCCGAGCGAGACGCGCTCGGTCGACGGGTCGTACTTCAGGACGGTGACGTCGACCTCGTCGTTGACCTTGAAGAGCTCCGACGGGTGGCCGACGCGGCCCCATGACATGTCCGTGATGTGCAGCAGGCCGTCGATGCCGCCGAGGTCGATGAAGGCGCCGTAGTCGGTGATGTTCTTCACCGTGCCCCGCAGCACCTTGCCTTCCGCGAGCGTCTCGAGCGTCGTCTTCTTCTTCTCGGCGTTCTCCTCCTCGAGGAGCGCCTTGCGCGACAGCACGATGTTGCCGCGCTTCTTGTTGACCTTGATGACGCGCATCCGGAGCTCCTGCCCCTTCAGTGCGTCGAGGTTGCGGACCGGTCGAATATCGATCTGCGAGCCGGGCAAAAAGGCGCGCACGCCGATGTCGACCGCGAGCCCGCCCTTGATCCGCTCGATGACGCGGCCGATCACGACCTTGCGCTCGCTGTAGGCCTTCTCGACCTCGTCCCAGATCTTCATCTTCTCGGCCTTCTCGCGCGACAGCACGATGTGGCCTTCGCGGTCTTCGGTGCGCTCGAGCAGCACGTCGACCATGTCGCCGGGCTGCACGGTCACCTGACCGTTCTCGTCGAGAAATTCACTGATGGGGACGAGGCCTTCCGACTTGTAGCCGACGTCGACGACGATGTCGGTTTCGGTGACCTGAAGGACGGTGCCTTTCACGACCTCGCCTTCCGCCATGTTGCGGAAGCTGTCGTCATAGATGTCGAGCATGGCCGCAAACTCCTGCGGGTCCATGTCTTCGTGGTGCATCCGCTTGAACGCCGGACCGGTGGGCCTGCCAGCCCGAGTGCGTGCCGGTGCGCCGGGCTGATCGACCCCCTTCTCAGGTGTGACCACCCCGTTGTCTACATTCGCCATTCGCTACGCGTCCTCCTTGCCCCTTCGATTCACCCCTGCACCGTGCGTCGGGGTCCGCTCAGGAGCACGCCCCTCGCTATGCTCAGGGCATGCCGGTTTGTTTCTATTGCGGGGACCGGCCCCCCGCAGATATAACGGCGCTGGACAGATGCCTCCACCCCACCGCCCCAAATCCGCGCGGCGGGGACCCGGTGGCTGCCCTCGACCCTTTCAGCTATGCTCAGGGTCGACCGTGCAGACGAGCCTGACTGGAGTCGACAGGTGGGGACGGCTCCCCACGGCGAGCCGTGTTCAGGCGCCGATAAGATGTAGAGATTACGTCACTTACCGGAAACTGTCAAGGTAAGAGAACCGGTACCCAGCCGGCACCTGGGGCGAGGAAAGGATGAGCCATGGCGACACGAAAGGCGGCAGGGCGCACCAAGAAGGCACGTCGGGCCGGCGGGGCGCGATCCCGCAAGTCGGCCGCGGCGCGTAAGCGAGGCGGCGCCCGCAAGGCGGTGCGCGCGCGCAAGGCACCTGCGCGCAAGTCGGCGGGACGGAAGAGCGCCAGCACGCGCAAGACCCGGCCGGCTCGCACGGCGGCCGCGCGCAAGAAAGTCACCGCGCGCAAGAAGGTCACCCGCCTTCGCAAGGCTTCGGCGGGGCAGGCCCGCAAAGTGCCCGCGCTCGATCGCGCGCGCCGGACGATCATGGATGAAGGGATCGTCCCGACACCGCCATCCTCGCTCGACTTCGACCGTACCGCCTCGGCGGCCCGGAGCGGCCGGCGCGAGCTGCACGAGAAGTTCACCGAGCACACCGAAACGAGTCCGGCGATCACCGGCGGCGACATCGATGCCGACTGGGAGTCCGCCTATTCGGTGGGCGACGAGGCGCCCGGCGGCGACAACCCGACGCCCGACCAGGACATCGTCGACGACATCGGCCGCGCCGTGGGCGTGGAGTACGAGGACAACGAGGAGCTGAAGGGCGAGAAGAAGATCAGCGACCGCGACAAGCGCCGCTGGGAGCTCGATCCGGCGTCGTCCGAGGATTACAAGGACCGGTAAGCGGCGGGGCTGCCTCGCCAAGCGTTGTCTGCTCGGCGAGCCCCGCCCTACGGACTACGTACGTCCGACCTTCTCCCGCACCAGCGTTATCACTTTGTCGACCACCTCGTGAATCGGCAGGTCGGTCGTGTCGATGCGCACGGCATCGGGCGCCGGCGTGAGCGGCGAGGCGGTGCGCGTCGTATCCGATCGGTCGCGCGCTTCAATCGCCTCGGCCACCGCCGCCTGCCCCGCCGCCCCGCCGGTGTGCGCCGGATCGGCGGCGCGCCGGCGCGCGCGCTCCTCCGCTGACGCGTCGAGATAGATCTTCACGTCGGCCTCGGGAAAGACGACCGTCCCGATGTCGCGTCCTTCCATGACGACGCCCCCGCTCCGGCCGGCCTCGCGCTGGCGTTCGACGAGGACCTGACGAACGCGCGGGAGCCGCGCCACGGCCGCGGCGGCGCGATCGATCTCGGGCGTGCGAATGGCGCGCGTGACGTCGTGGCCGTCGATCGTGACGACGTCGTCTTCCACCACAATCTGTGCGCGCTCGGCCAACCGAGCGACCGCCGCCTCGTCGTCGAGCACGATGTGCTCCAGGTTGGCCTTCCAGCCGACGGCGCGATACATCGCGCCCGTATCGATGTGCCGATAGCCGAGCGCCCGCGAGACGCTGCGCGCCACCGTGCCCTTCCCAGCGCCTGAGGGCCCATCGATGGCGATGATGAGTGTCCGCACAAATTCCAATGCTAACATCGGCGCCGATGCGGCTGCGTCGCGCTGTCGTCGTGTTCCTCACGCTGGTCGTCATTGGAGCGGCACTGGCGTACGTCGCGGTGCCGTACGTGCTCGCGGCGTCGCTCTTCGTCCGGGTCGCGGACCTCGGCGGCCGCGTGGGGGCGTTCGCCGAATCGCGTGCGCGGCAGGTGTCGGTGCTGCCGCCGCACACGGTGCCGACGCGCGAGGGTGAGGTCGCCGCACAGTTCTACCGCCCCGAAGGGCGCGTGCGCCGATCGGTGCTGCTCGTGCCCGGCGTGCACTCGATGGGCATCGCGGAGCCGCGGCTCACGGCGCTCGCGCGCGATCTCGCTGGCAGCGGCATTGCGGTCATGACGATGGCGCTGCCGGATCTCACGCAGTACCGCATCACTGCGCGCTCGGCCGACGTGATCGAAGATGCGGTCGCGTGGCTCGCAGCGCAGCCGGAACTGGCGCCCGACGGCCGCGTCGGCGTGATCGGCATCAGCTTCGCTGGCGGCCTTGCGATTGTGGCAGCCGGCCGGCCCGCGGTCCGCGACACGGTCGCGTATGTCGTCTCGTTCGGCGGCCACGGCGATCTCGGGCGCGTGCTGCACTACCTGGCCACCGGCGAAGCGGTGCACGCGGAGGGAATCACGACGCACCCGCCGCACGACTACGGCGTGGCGGTGATCCTGTACGCCGCAGCCGATCGCGTGGTGCCCGCGGACCAGGTCGCCCCGCTGCGGGAAGGGATACGCACGTTCCTCTACGCGTCGCAGTTGACGCTCGTCGACATGAATCGGGCGAACGCCACCTTCGCCGTGGCGCGCGAGATGGTGACGGGGCTGCCCGAGCCGGCGGCGACCTATCTGAAATACGTGAACGAGCGCAACGTCAACGCGCTCGGCCCGATCCTGGTGCCGCACCTCGCGCTCGAGGCCGACCCGGCCGCCTCACCCGAGCGCGCGCCGCGCGTGCCTGCGGCGCCCGTGTTTCTCCTGCACGGTGACGGCGACACGGTGATCCCGACCGCCGAGTCGGCCGTGCTTGCCGAGTACCTGCGGTCGAAGGGCGCGGACGTGCACGTGCTCATCAGCCGGATCATCACGCACGCCGAGCTCGATCGATCCGCAGCGGCGCTGGAAGTCTGGCGGCTGATCGCGTTCTGGGCCGATGTGCTCGAACGGTAACCACGAAGTTCACGAAGGTCGCGAAGAGGCCTTCATACTTTCGTGATCTTCGTGGCCTTCGTGGTTTATAGATGCAGCTGCGTCTCCAGAAGATCCTCTCCCAGGCCGGCGTCGCCTCGCGCCGCGCGGCGGAGAAGCTCGTCGCCGACGGCCGCGTGACGGTGAACGGCGCCACCGTCCGCGAGATGGGGACGAAGGCGGATCCGGCCGCCGACGACATCCGCGTCGATGGCCGGCGCGTCGAAGGCCCCGAGCGCCTGCGCTACATCCTGCTCAACAAGCCCGTCGGCTACGTGACGACGCGATCGGATCCGCAGCGGCGGCCGACGGTCGTCGATCTGCTGGGCGGCGTGCGCGAGTACGTCTATCCGGTGGGTCGGCTCGATTACGACACCGAAGGGCTGCTGCTTCTGACCAACGACGGCGACCTGGCCGCGTGGCTGACCCACCCGCGCCACGGCGTCGAGCGCACCTACGAGGCGCGCGTCGCCGGCGTGCCCGACGAACGCGATCTCGACCGGCTCCGGACCGGCATCCCGCTCGACGGCCGGCGGACGCTGCCAGCGGACGTCGAGCTGCTCACTCGCGGACGTGGAGGTCCGGCTCAAGCCGGACACCACGATCGACAGGGCGGCGACAGCGTGCTGCGGATCATCATCCGCGAGGGTCGCAAGCGGCAGGTCCGACGGATGTGCGAAGCGGTCGGACATCCGGTGCGGCTCCTGCGCCGCGTCCGGATTGGACCCCTCAGCGATCGGCGCTTGAAGCCGGGCGACTGGCGCGAGCTGACGGAGCAGGAGATCGCCGCCCTCAGACGGGCGTGTCGTCGTCCCCCAGCGGCAGCATCTCCTCGCGAGGCGTGATCTCGGCCAGGCCCGCGGGCGGATCGAAGCCGAGCGCCTCGGCCATGTCCTCGATCTTCGGCAGGTCGGTCAGGTCCTTCAGCCCGAACCGGATGAGGAACTCCTTCGTCGTCGCGTAGAGAAACGGACGGCCGACGACGTTCTTGCGGCCGACGATCTTGATGAGATGGCGCTCGAGGAGCGTCCCGAGCACCCCCGAGGTATTGACGCCGCGGATCTCGGAGGTCTCGACCGCGGTGATCGGCTGCTTGTACGCAATGACGGCGAGCGTCTCGAGGGCCTGGACGGTCAGCTTCTGCGTCGACCGTTCGTGGAACAGCCGCCGCACCCACTCGTGCAGCTCGGGGCGCGTGACGATCTGGTAGCCTCCGGCCACGTCGACGAACTGCAGGCCGGGACGCTGGGTGTACTCGGCCCGCAGCGCTTCGACGGCGGCCGTCACGTCCTCCTTCGGCTCGTCGGCGAGGAGGCGGTACAGCATCCGCGGCGTGATCGGCTCGGGCGAGGCGAAGATGAGCGCCTCGACGATCGCCTTGAGCTCGGCCGACACGGTTCCGACGTTCTCAGTCTGTTCCATATCAGGGGTTCTGCGGGTCGCCAATGGGATGCGGCGCGTCGACCGGGCGGGCGCGCTTGTAGACGCGGATCGCGCCGAAGCTGCCCGACTGGAAGACGCGAATCAACTTGAGCCGGATCATCTCCAGGACCGCCAAGAACGTCACAATCATGTACGGGCGCGATCCGTCGCCGTCGGAGAAGAGGTCCTCGAAGCCGCACGCCTCCGTCTCCGACAGGCGCCCGAGCAGCTGCTGGATGCGGTCCTCCATCGAGATCTGGTCGGGCGGCAGCACCATCTTCGGCCGGCGGCTGGCCCGCTCGAGCACGCCGCGGAAGGCGCTCAGCAGGCTGAAGAGATCGACCTCGAACTCGGGCTCGTACGAGTCGCCGGCGGCCTGCGCCACGCTCCCGTCGCCGCGCGTGAACTGCGCCCCCCGCAGCGTCTCGCGATCGTGGAGCAGGCCGGCGGCCGCCTTGAACTTCTGGTGCTCCAGCAGCCGGCGCACGAGCGCCTCGCGCGGGTCCTCCCCGGCCTCATCCTCCTGCGCCGGGTCGGGCCGCGGCAGCAGCATGCGCGACTTGATGTGAATCAGCGTCGACGCCATGACGAGGAACTCGCCGGCGACGTCGAGGTTCAGCTCCTCCATCAACCGGAGGTACCCGAGGTACTGCTCCGTGATGAGCGCGATCGGGATGTCGCAGACGTTCACCTCGTTCGTGCGAATGAGGTGAATGAGCAGATCCAGCGGCCCTTCGAACGCGGACAGCCGCACGTGATAGGCGTCTGGAGACGATTCGAAGTCGGGATAGTCCGTCATGCCGGGAGCCGCGGCGGGCAGGGCTTATGATAATCGACGTGAGCGACATCGCACGCGAGATCGATACCGGCACATTCGAGGAAGCCGTTCGCCGCTCCCAGGCGCTCCGTGCCGATTTCGTCGTCCACCCGCAGCGGTACCGCGTCCTGACGGGCGACCGCCCCACCGGTCCGCTCCACATCGGCCATTACTTCGGCTCGCTCCAGAACCGCGTCGAGCTGCAGAACCTCCGCATCGAGACGTTCATCGTCATTGCCGACTATCAGGTGCTCACCGACCGCGACTCGGTGGAGAGCATTCCCGAGAACGTGCGCGAGCTCGTGCTCGACTACCTGGCCGTCGGCCTCGACCCGGGGACCGGCCGCACGCACATCTTCTGTCACAGCCATGTTCCGGCGCTGAATCAGCTGCTCCTCCCGTTTCTGACGCTCGTCGGGATGGGCGAGCTCGACCGCAACCCGACCGTCAAGGAGGAAATCGACGCGGCCGGGCTCAAGACGGTCAACGCCGCGATGTACACCTATCCGGTCCATCAGGCGGCCGACATCCTGTTCTGCAAGGGCAACGTGGTGCCGGTCGGGCGCGACCAGCTGCCGCACCTCGAGTTGACGCGGAAGATTGCGCGCCGCTTCAACCAGCGGTTCTGCGTCGATCGGCCGCCGGTGTTCCCCGAACCGGAGGCGCTGCTCTCGAACGCGCCGAAGATTCTGGGGCTGGACGGCTCCCAGAAGATGAGCAAGAGCCGCAACAATGCGGTCATGCTGCGCGCCACGGCCGACGAGACCGCCGCGCTCATCAAGAAGGCGAAGACCGACGTCGACCGGCACATCACCTACGACCCGGAGCGGCGCCCGGAAGTCTCGAACCTGCTGCTCATCGCGTCGCTGTCGACGGGCGAGGACCCGCACAGCATTGCCGCGCGCATCGGCGACGGCGGCAGCGGCACGCTCAAGAAGGTCGTGACCGACGCACTGAACGGGCTACTCGCGCCGATCCGCGCGCGGCGCGCCGCCCTGGTGCAGGATCCGGCCATCGTGCGCGAGACGCTGACCCGGGGCATCGCCACGGCGACCGAGATTGCCGAGGCCACGCTGCGCGAAACGCGCAAGGCGATGAATATGGGGTATGGGTTGGACTAGTCTCGGCGGCGGAACGATTACAACAGCAACGACAGCAGAAATTGGGCGGGCGGTGAGACGAGCATCCACAACACGTCGGTCAGGAGCAGCCCGTACAGAATCAGGAATCCGTACGGTCTGAGACGGTCGAAGGCGTTGGCCGCGGGGCCGCGCAGCAACCCGGCGAGCACGTTGCCGCCGTCGAGCGGCGGCACGGGCACCATGTTGAAGACCGCCAGCAGCACGTTGACGTAGACCGCGGTCTCGAAGAGCAGCTCGAGCCGATTGGCCACAAACGCGGCGATCGCATCGCTGCCTGATTCGACCGGCGCGAGAATGCGCAGCACGATCGCCGCCACGGTCGCGAGCACGACGTTGCTCGCGGGTCCCGCCGCGGCAATCAGCATGAACTTCTGCCGCCAGTTCCCCCGCAGCCGCGCGATGCTCACCGGCACGGGCTTCGCCCACCCGATGATCGGCAGGTGGGTCAGGATCGCAATCAGCGGAAAGAGAATCGTCCCGATCGGATCCACGTGAACCGCGGGGTTGAGCGACAGCCGCCCCAGCCGCCGCGCCGTGTCGTCGCCCAGCCGGTCTGCCGACCAGGCGTGCGCCGCCTCGTGGACGGTCAGCGACACGATCAGCACGACGAAGCCGGCCAGGAGCTGGGTGACATCGGGCATGTGTGATTCGTGATCCGCGCCCGGCAGCTTACTACAACGGCGCCTCGGTCCGCGGCCGTCATGCCGCTTTGGGCAGCTTCAGCTCGCGCGCCGTGTGCTGCCGCAGCACGGCGCCGACCGCGACCGGCGTGGAGAACATCGCGAGATACCGGAAGCCGATCTCGACGGGAACTGGGCTGCCTTTGCCGCCGACCTCGAGGCGCCGTTTCCGCTGGTCTTCATCTCCTGTCCTTCGGCAAAAGACCCGATCTTCAGCCGGCGCTACCCCGGACACGGCACGATCGAAGCCGTTGTGCCCGTTCCGTTCGCGCCGTTCGCCTCGTGGGCACACACGGCATGGAAGCGGCGAGGGAGTACGTACGATGCGCTCAAGGCGCGGCTGCGCCCAGCCAGGCCGATTCGCGATCTCTACCTGACCGGCCCGGATGTCGGGACGTGCGGCGTCACCGGCGCGCTGGCGGGCGCGTTGACCTGCGCGTCGGCGATTCTGCGGCGCAACCTCTTCCGCCTCGCCGGCGCCGGCGGCCGCCAGGCCGAGCTGGCGCCCGTCGTCCAACAGCCGGCGGCG